>NZ_JCABYM010000073.1:0-49178 GCF_059499385.1 Limnoglobus sp.
GGGAAGCTCACCCCCCTCCCTAACCCTCCCCCCCAAGGGGGGAGGGAACAAGACGGCTTCGCCGTTCCGTCGTCTCGCCGCGGAGGTCGCCCGTGAACCCGATCGTCCGCCGGGAACTCCTCGAACTCCTCCGCACGCGGAAGGCCGCGGCCGCGCAGATCGCGCTCGCCGTCGTCTGCGGGCTGCTCATCCTCCTCCGCTGGCCGGAGAGCGGCGTCAGCGACCTGTCCGGCGCACGCTCCTTGCAAGTCCTCCGCGTGTTCGGCTACGGCCTGCTCGCCGGCATCCTGTTCCTCGTGCCCGCGTTCCCGGCCACCAGCATCGTCCGCGAGCGGGTCAGCGGCACGCTCGCGCTCCTGCTTAACTCGCCGATGTCGCCGACGGCCATCTACCTCGGCAAGCTCGGCGGCGTCCTCGGGTTCACCGCGATCCTCCTGCTCGTCACCGTCCCGGCGGCGGCCGCGTGCTACGCCCTCGGCGGCAGCTCCACGTCCGGCGGCGTCGGCCTCTTGTACCTCGTCCTCGCCGTCGCCACGGTGCAGATCAGCACGCTCGCGCTGTGGGTCAGCGCCCGGTCCGCGTCGCCGGACATGGCCCTCCGCGTCACCTACGGGCTGGTGCTCGCGCTCGCGACGCTCCCGCTCGTGCCCCAGTGGCTGACGCAAGGGGACACCGGCCCGCTCGCGGACGCGGCGGCGTGGCTCCGCTGCCTGTCCCCGGTCCCGCCGGTGATGGAAGTCCTCGGCCACGCCGGCGTCGGCACGCACGGCCTCGGCGCGACGGAGGGGGCCGTCTTCAAGTTCATCGTGCTCGCACTGGCGATGAGCCTGCTGTTCGGCTACGCCACGGTCGCGCAGCTCCGGGGGCGGCCGCTCGACCGGTCGCGGGCGGCCGGCGTGATGACGCAGGACCGCTCGACCGGCGGCCAGGTCCTCCGGCGGCTGTTCTTCCTCGTGGACCCGCAGCGGCGGTCCGGGAACATGTCGCTGTGGGTGAACCCGGTCATGGTGAAGGAGTTCCGCAGCCGGAAGTTCGGCCGCGGCCACTGGACGCTGCGGCTGATTGCCGTGAGCGCGATCCTCTCCCTCGGCCTCAGCTACGCGGCCGCGGAGGGGGCGCTCGGCTGGGGAATCGAGGTCATCGGCGGGGCGCTGGTGCTACTTCAAACGGCCATCCTGATCCTGTTCACCCCGAGCCTCGCGGCCGGCCTCGTCAGCACCGAGCGGGAGAACGGGACGTGGCAGCTGCTCCGCATGACGCCGCTGAGTCCGGGGAAGATCCTCCGCGGGAAGCTGCTGAGCGTCGTTTGGCCGCTGCTGTTGCTGATGTGCGCGACGCTGCCGGGGTACGTGTTCCTGATGACGATCAAGCCGGAACTCGGCCCGCAGGTGCAGCGGGTGGTCATCAGCCTGGGCGTGACGGCGGTGTTCGCGATGATGGTGAGCCTGGCGGCGAGCAGCGTGTTCCGGTCCACGGCCGTGGCGACGGCGGCGGCGAACCTGACGCTCGTGGGCGTGTGCGTCGGCACGCTCTTGATGGTGATCGCCCGCGACGCCCCGTTCGGCAAGGCGACGGTGGAGGCGGTGCTGACGGCGAACCCGGTGGCGGCGGCGCTGGCCGCGGCCGAGACGCCGGGGTTCACGGACTACGACCTGATCCCGCTGAACTGGTACCTGATTGGCGGCGTGAGCGTGGCGTTGCTGGCGCTCGTCGTCGTCCGCGTCCGGCAGTTGTGCCGGCCGAGTTGAGCCCCCGACTTCCGAAGTCCGGCTTCGACTTCGGAAGTCGATCCCGCGCAGAAAGTTCCCCGGCGTTGCAAACGCACCTCCGTCCGTTCGACTTCCGAAGTCGAAGCCGGACTTCGGAAGTCAAGGCTCTGGTGAAATCATGTCCCGAACTTACCGCCGCCCGTTCCTCGCCCTCGGCCTGCTGCTCGCGGCCGCGGCGGCCGCCCGCGCGGACGGCGAGGGCCTCGACTCGCTCATGTACCGCAGCCCGGACCTGCCGGGGCCGAAGGTCGTGCCCGCGTTCCCGGACGGGCTCAAGCCGGCGTGGCTGGAGGCGCTGAAGCGGCCGGACGACGAGTACAAGGTCCGCGTCCCGCAGACGATCGCGGAGGCCCACCGCCGCGGCATGGCCGGGCTGGACACCACCGTCCCGGACCTCGCCCGCGAACTCGAGCGCAAGGAGTTGTCGCCGAAGGCCGCCCTGGCGGTGGCGCACGCGCTGACGGTCCTCGACGGGAAGGCCGCCGCCCCGCAGCTGTTCGCCCGGTTGCCGAACGGCGACACCGACTTCCGCGAGGTGGTCGAGCCGGCGCTCGCGGCGTGGAAGTACGAGCCGGCCCGCGCCGCGTGGCTGGACCGGCTGGCGCAGACGCCGACCCGCCGCGGCACGGTGTTGGCCGTCCGCGGCCTGTTGGCGCTGAAGGAGGAGAAGGCGGTCCCCCGGCTCCGCGAGTTGGCCCTGGCGGCCGACGGCATCCCGGCCGTGCGGCTGGAGGCGGCCGCCGCCCTCGCCGAGTTGCGGCCGACGGGGAACGAATCGGACGCCGCGGCCCTCGCGGGCGACGTGTCGTTCCGCGGCATCACGGCCCGGCTGGTGGCCGCGACGCTCCTCCGGCGGCACGACGGCGACGCCGCGGTCCGGCAGCTTCAATCGTTGGCGAAGGACGCCGAGCCGGCCGTCGCCGAGCGGGCGATGACGCGGCTGGTCGAACTCGACCCGAAGCACGCCGCCCCGGTCCTCGACGCGGCCTTGGCCAGCCCGGACGCGGGCGTCCGGCAGTTGGCCGTCGTCGGCCTCGCCCGCGACCCGTCGGCCGCGAACGTCCGGCGGATCGGGCCGCGGCTGGAAGACAACCACCCGGCCGTCCGCACGCGGGCGCGGCTGGCGCTGGCGGGGCTGGCCGCGAAACCGGAGCTGAAGGCGGGCGTGATTCAAGAGGGAACCCGCGCCCTCGGCGGCACGAACTGGGGCGGGCTGCAGCAAGGGGCGCTGCTGCTCGCCGGCCTCGACCACAAGCCGGCGGCCGACCGGCTGCTCGAACTGCTGACGCACGACCGGCCGGAGGTGTTCGTGACGGCCGCGTGGGGGCTGCGGGTGCTGGCCGTGCCCGCCACCCACGACCCGGCGTTCCGCACGTTCCAGGCCCGGCTCGCGCGGCTCATGACGAAGGGGGCGGACCTCCCGGAGCGGACGGTCCAGGCGACGGACGAGCAACTCAGCCAGTTGGTGCAGCTGCTCGGCCAGGGCCGGTACAAGCCGGCCGACGCGGCGTTCCGGAAGCTCATCCCGCCGGGGACCGCCGGGGTCGAGACGCGGGCGGCGGCCGTCTGGGCGCTCGGTGTGATCCACGAGGGGCGGACGAAGCTCGGGTTCGAGAGGCAGGTGGAGGCCCGGTTCAACGCCGTCATGCCGTTCGACATCGAGGCCCCGAACGTCCGGCGGATGTGCGCGGTCACGCTCGGCCGGGTGAAGGCGGAGCCGGCGCTACCGTCGCTGCGGAACGGGTTCCCGGCCGGCCGGCCGACGATCGACCCGGTGAGCAACGCCTGCGGGTGGGCGATCGAGCGGATCACCGGCGAGAAGTACCCGGCCCCCGGCGTCGAGTCCGAACGGCAGTCGAACTTTTTCCTCGTCCCGCTCGACCGGTAACCCGTGCCTTAGTTCCTGGGTCGAACCCGCCGCGACTTGTGACCCCGGCCCGCCTACCTACCCGTCGGCCCGCGGCCGACGGGGGGACGTTCGTTCCCGCATTTTCCCGAATCCCGTCCAGATAGCCCGCGCCCGCGCACCCGGCACAGTTCGCCTAAAGGGTACGGCCCGAACCGGCCGAAGAATCCTGCGTCACCCGCGATCCCGCCCCCGGTGTTCGAGGCGACGGCCGGCCCGCGGCCGGCTCTCACGAGCGAATCGTTGTTGTGTGGGGTTCGTCCACTCTTTCACTCCGCGATAGGATTCCGAGGACGCAATGGCATCGTTGATCTCACTGGACGGGGTCGCCAACCAGCCGACCGGACAGACCCTCAAAGGCACGAAGCCGCAGATCGACACCATCTGGTTCGACCTGTCGGTCCGGATGCTGACGATGGGCTGGCTGTCCGGCATCACGCGGACGATCGCCGAGCTGGGCAAGTACCTCGGGCCGAACGAGAACCGGAAGATCAAGTATTGCGTCATGCTCCCGTCCGTCGGGTTCGTCGAGGTGGACACCGACTGGCTGAACGCCAGCGGCGTCAGCCCGGTCCGGGCGATCCAGCAACGGCCCGCCGGCCCGGCCGAGCCGGACGCGACCCCCAAGAAGTACGTCCCGCCGGCGTCCCGGTTCTGGTACCTGCCGTGGAAGCTGCGGAACGCGTTCCGCGCCCGGCAGGCGAGCTTCTGGTACGAGCCGCCGGCCCCGCCCGCGCCGCCGCCGCCGCCGGCCGCCATCCCGGCGAACCAGACCGCCCCGTACCCGCCGGAGGCGCTCCGCGCCCCGGTGCAACTCGGGCCCCGCGACCTGTTCCTGTCGTTCGGCGGGTACTGGGTCGTCGAGCACATGGATTCCGCCATCCAGAAGCTCAAGCAGCGGGACGGGTTCTACTGCGCGTCGCTCGTGTACGACCTGATCCCGACGCTCGCCCCGCACCTGAGCGACCCGCGGACGGTCAACCTGTTCACCCCGACGACCCGCAAGCAACTCGCCGCCTCGGACCTGGTGTTCACGATCTCGGAGTACTCGAAGCAGGACATCCTGAGCTTCTGCGCGAAGGAGCTGATCCCGGCCCCGGCCGTGGAGGTGTTCTACCTCGGGTCGGACATCCCCGGCCGCGACCCGCACGGCCCGGCCCCCGTGAACACCGCCCCGCCGACGGACAGCACGCCGTTCGTGCTGACCGTCGGCACGGTCGAGGCCCGCAAGAACCAACTATTCCTCCTGTACGTCTGGAAGAAGATGCTGAGCACGCTCGGCCCGGAGAAGACGCCGCGGCTGGTCGTGGCCGGGAAGCCGGGGTGGCTGCACGAGCAGCCGATGTACTTCATCCAGAACGACCCGCAGTTGAAGGACCACGTCGTCCTGCGGTCCAACCCGACCGACCGGGACCTGGACTGGCTTTACCGGAACTGTCTGTTCACCGTTTACCCGTCGGTGTTCGAGGGGTGGGGCCTGCCGGTGGAGGAGAGCCTCTCCTACGGGAAGCTGTGCGTCACGACGACGGCGAGTTCGCTGCCGGAAGTCGGCGGGCCGTTCGCCGACTACGTGGAGCCGGACGACCTGGACGGGCTAACGACGGCGATCGTCAAGGCGTTCGACCCGACGTACCGCGCCCGCCGGGAGCAGATGATCCGGGAGAAGTTCGAGCCGCACACGTGGGCCGGGGCGGCCGCGGACATCGAGAAGATCATCGCGAAGTACTTCAACGTCCGCCCGCCGGCGGTTCCGGCCCGGAAGCTCACCCGGTGGGGCTGGCGGAACGCGGCGTGACCGTCAGGCGCTGCCCTCGGCCGCCCGGCGGGTCCGCTGCCACCCGAGGTCGCGGCCGGCGAACCCGCCGAGGGTGACGGCGACGAGCCGGGCCACGATCCACGGCGCGGCGAGGACGTAGCCGAGCCGCCGCCGCGTGAGGCCGACGAGCCACGCGGCCCGCAGGTAGACGCACATCGTCAGCAGGGCCAGTACAGCGAACCAGACCGCGAACTGTCCCGTCAGCCCGACCACGCCGCCGGTGGCGAGCAACTGCGCGAGCACGAGCGGCTTGCTGTCCACCCACTGCCACAGGACGCCGGGGCCGCCGAACAGCGCCGCCCGCCACCGCCGCCGCTGCTGGTACAGGTCGCCGGCGCGGGCCGGCGTTTCCGAGCGAATCAGCGGTTCCGCCTCGAATCGAACCCGCACGCCGTTCCGCCGCAGCTTCTCCGAGTAGTCGGCGTCTTCCGTCAGCCCGAACTCGTCCCACGGGAAGCGGTCGAGCACGTCCCGGCGGAAGCACATCCCCGAACCCCGTAGCACCACAGGGCGGCCGAGGCGGTCCTTGCCGGCCGCGATGAGGTTGTCGAACACGTTCCCCATCGCGCCGACGAACCCGCTCGGCCCGTCGTCGGCGTTCCGCGTGACGACGGCGCACTGCACGACCTCCGCCCCGGCCGCGAGGTGCGCGTCCAGCACGCGGAACGTGGTCGCGTTCACCTGGCAGTCGGCGTCGAGGATCACGACGGCGTCCGGTTTCGTCGGCAGGATCGCTTCGAGGCCGAGTTTGAGGGCGTAGCCCTTCCCGCGGCGGACGGCGTCCGTGCGTTCGATCACGGTCGCGCCGTGTTGCCGGGCGACGGCGGCGGTGGCGTCGGTGCAGTTGTCCGCGACGACGACGACCTCCCGCAGTTCGCGGGGGTAGTTCGCGGCGTGGATCGAGTCGAGCGACGCGGCGAGGGACAACTCCTCGTTGTGCGCGGGGATCAGGACTACGATCCGCCGCGCGGGGTAGTGTGACGGCGCGCGGTGGCGGCGCTTGCCGATCGTGGTGAGCACGGCGTAGTAGAGGCACGCCGCCGTCGCGGGGGCGAGGAACGAGAGCGCGAGGACCGTCGGGAGCATTCCGGACCCTTCCCTGGGGCGAAACACGGAGCGGAAGCGTACACGATTTCGCCGGGGGCGAACACCCCGACTTCCGAAGTCCGGCTTCGACTTCGGAAGTCGAGCGGAACCCGCGCGCACGGGAATGGAAGGACCGCCCCTGCGCGGGATCGACTTCCGAAGTCGAAGCCGGACTTCGGAAGTCGGGGCTTTGCCCTTGACCCGCCGCGTATACTGTCACACCACGGGGGCGAAGTCCCCCGCGACCTTGAAAACACGCACCCTCGGCGACCGCCGCGACCCTTTGGGGATTGCTGCGCCAGCCGGGGGTGTTTGCGTTTTCCGCCCGGCGGACGCCGCCGGGACGGTCCCGGCGTGCGAACCTGTCGGACGACTTCGTTCTCCGTCCCCCATGCACCCGGAAGGAAACCCACCGATGTTGTTTGCCGCCGTCACCGCCGACGTGTTCGGCCCTTACGCCTGGCTCATCGCCGGGGCCGGGGCCGTGCTCGGCATCGTCGCCACCATGTGGTCCAAGATCAAGGGGATCGCCTGGCGGTTCATCAGCCTGTTCATCCAGCGAATCGAAATCCCCACCGAGTCGGCCCACGAGGCCGTCGTCGCGTACCTGATCGCGCACTTCAAGCGGCTGCGGAACTACGACCGCATGTACGGCGCGAGCTGGGAGTACCAACGCGACGGCCGGTACGGGCTGATCCCCTACGAACTCTTCGGCAGCCGGTCGCTCGTGTTCTGGAACGGTTGGTTCCCGTTCATCTACACGAACCAGATGGAAGCGAAGCACGCCGCGGCCGGCAACAAGGGCGGCGACACGCCGAGTGGCGTGTCGAAGGTCTACTCCACCGTCACGTTCATCCGCGGCACGCTGAACGTCGAGGAAATCATCAAGAATGCGTGCGCCGCCCGGAACAACTTGTCGTGGTCCGTCGAGGACGAGCAGGCGGCGAAGAAGAACCGGTTCAGCATCCACTTCATCCCGCAGCGGGGCAACCACGACGACGACTACAGCAGCTCCTCCGACGGGCTGTCGTGGTTCCAGCAGGGCGCGTACCGGCTGCTCGCGCACACGCCGGACGAACTCGGCAAGGCCCGCACGCTCAACGGCAAGGCGCTCGACAACCTGATCTTCCCGCAGAAGGTGAAGGACCTGATCCGTGAGATCGAACTCTGGCGGAAGTCGAAGGACTGGTACATCGAGAAGGGCATCCCGTGGAAGCGGGGGTGGATGCTGTACGGCCCGCCGGGGACGGGGAAGACGGCCCTCGCGCGGGCGTTCGCCGAGGACCTGAACATGCCGATCTACGTGTACAACCTCGCGGAGATGAGCAACCACGACCTGATGAAGGCGTGGGCCGAGATGCAGGTGAACGTGCCGTGCATCGCGCTCATCGAGGACATCGACAACGTGTTCCACGGCCGCGAGAACGTCGCCCGCAAGGGCGGCATGTTCAGCATGATGATGGCCCCGGACAAGAAGGACGAGAACAAGGACACCGCCCGCGGCGGCGGCCTGTTCGGGCCGCCGCTGACGTTCGACTGCCTGCTGAACTGCCTCGACGGCGTGGAGCGGGCGGACGGCATTTTCACCGTCGTGACGACGAACGACATCACGAAGATCGACCCGGCGCTCGGTCAGCCGCGGAAGCTGCCGGACGGCACGAGCGAGTTCATCAGCACGCGGCCGGGGCGGATCGACAAGGCGGTCGAGCTGACGTACATGGAGCCGGGGGACAAGAAGCGGATGGCGAAGCGGATCCTCGGGGCGTTCGAGCGGCCGTACCTGGAGATGCTGGCGTTCGTCGACCAGTACCCGGACCTACAGGAAACGCCGGCCCAGTTCCAGGAGCGGTGCGCGCAGGTGGCGCTGCGGGCGTTCTGGAAGGACAAGTACGCCGACGCGGCGGCGAAGCCGACCGTCACGCAGGTGGCGGAGGAGCTGCTGCGGCCGTCGTTCGAGATGAAGGGGTGAAAAGGTGAAGGGGTGAGGTCGCCGGCCGGGTTTTGGTTTTCACCCTGAAAGGGTGGAACATGTCAGCCCAGGGCAACGCCCTGGGTAGACGGCCACCCGACGCACCAAGCCCTGAAAGGGCGCGACAGCGCCCCTGTCGCGCCCTTTCAGGGCTTCCCTCGGTGGCCCCCCACCCAGGGCGTTGCCCTGGGCTGACATGTCCCAGGCTTTCAGCCTGAAAACCGGTCGTGGCTTGTGGAGCGGGTGTCCGGCCCGTGGTTGCCATTGCAAGGCACCGCGGCGGATCATGGCCGCCGTTCGGCCCGCTCCCCAGAATGGTGGGTGCTTCCCCTCCTTCCCACCGGGCGACCCCATGCCGACGAAAATCCTGTACCGCACCGCCGAGGCCCTCGTCGAAGGCCCCCTCGACTACCTCTGTGCCGAACCCGAGATCGTCCTCGGCAGCCTCAACGGCCCGGTCGGGCACGCCCTGGCCACGCTGCTGGGCGACCAGACGAAGGGGCACACGAAGGTGTTCGCGATCCTCAACAGCGACGTGCAGGTGAAACCGGCCACGCTCATGGTCAGCAAGGTGACCGTCAAGGACAACCGGTACACGAACATCCTCATGGGCACGGTGCAGGCCGCGATCGCGCACGGCGTCCTCGACGCCGTCCGGGAGAAGGTCATCCCGAAGAAGCTGGCGAACGACATCGGGATCATCTACAGCGTCTGGCTCGACCCGGCCGTACTGAAGGCGGAGAAAGTGGACCACGAGGGGCTGTTCAACGTCCACCGGGAGGCGACGGTGAAGGTCATCCGCAAGGCGATGAAGAACGAGCCGACGATCGACTGGCTGCTGAAAAACCAGGACACGGTGCAGCACTACTTCCATCAACTCGGCGTCGAAGGGCAACTCTGACCCGCGCCCGGCGTCGTGCCGCCGGGCGCGGGCGGGCGGGTCACCGCCGGCCCCGCCGCGGCGTCGCCTCGACGATCACCCCGGCCGACCGGCACGTCCAGTACACCGTCCCGTCCGGGTGGGCCGTCACGTCGATCGGGTCCGGGTCGCCCGCGTCGATCACCGTAATCGCGTTCGTCCGCAGGTTCAACTTCGACACCTTGTTCGTCCCGCCGTTCGCCCCGGACACGCCCGGCGTCGGCACTTCCGTGAAGTACAGGTTGCCCAGGTAGTCGGTCGCGATTCCGGTCGGCCGTTGCAGGTTCCGGGCGATCACCTCCGCCTCGCCGTTCGCCAGCCGGACGATCACGCCGGCCGAGCTGCACGTCCAGTACACGTTCCCGAACAGGTCCACGGCCACGTCCGTCGGCTCCGGGTCGCCCTCGTCGAGCAGCACGTCGCGGCCGACGCCTTCGAGGAACGCGTACACCTTGTTCGTGCCGCCGTTCCGCCCGCCCACGCCCGGCGTCGGAACCTCGGTGAAGAACAAGACCGACCCGAACGGGTACGCCGCCATGCCGGACGGCTGGTCGAGGTCGGCCGTCACGAGCGTCGGCTCGTCGCCGTCGAGCGTGAGGATGACGCCGGCGCTCTTGCACGTCCAGTACACGTCGCCGAAGAACGTGGTCGCCAGGTTCGTCGGCTCGGGTTCCCCGGCCGAGACCAGTTTCACCTTCCCGGACCGCGGGTTCAGCAGCGAGACGGTGTTCTCGCCGCCCCGCGACCCGCCGACGCCGGGGGTCGGCAGTTGGGTGAAGTAGACGCCGCCGCCGAGCGTCACGCTGACGCCGCTCGGCCGCTGGAGGTTGCGGGCGACCACCTTCGTCGTGTACGTCTGGGCGGCCGCGACGCCGGCCCACAACCCGGACACGACGCCGACGATTGCGATACGGAAGACCGATTTCATGAACCCATCCTCGGAAGAACGAACCGGCCGCCCGGTCGGGCGGCCGGGGTGTAAGTCGGGCCGCCGGCCCCCGGCTTACACCCCGGCCGGGGAACGCGAAATTCGGCCGGCGGGTGTAAGGAACCGGCCCCCGCCGCGGACTAAGATTGATTGGCGACCCCGAGTTCCAGGACGGCCCGATGACGCCAGCCACGCTCCCCGCCCGCGACGAAGACCTCGACCCCCGGCGGTGGCTGGACGGGCACGGCGACTACCTCTACCGGTACGCGAAGGCGCGGGTCCGCCGGCCGGACGTGGCCGAGGACCTGGTGCAAGAGACGCTCCTGGCCGCGTGGCGGGGGCGGGCCAAGTTCCGCGGCCGGGCGGTCGAGCGGAGCTGGCTGACGAGCATCCTCAAGCACAAGGTCATCGACTGGCTGCGGCAGGCCGTCCGGGAGCAGGCGCGGCTGACGCCCCTCGACCCGGCCGACCCGTTCTTCACCCCGGCCGGCAAGTGGAAGCACCGGCCGGCCGCGTGGGCGGCCGGCGACTCGGACCTCGAACGCGCCGAGTTCTGGGCGGTCGTCGGCCGGTGTACGGACAAGCTGCCGGCCCGGCTGCGGGACGCCTTCGTCCTGTGGCACCTGGAGGAGCGGCCGACCGAGGCCGTGTGTCAGGCGTTGAAGGTTACGCCGACGAACATGTGGGTGATGCTCCACCGGGCGCGGCTACGGCTGTGGAAGTGCCTCTCGACCAACTGGTACGGGCCGGACCCGGCCGAACGCGAAGGGCGGGACGAGGCGTGATTACGTGTCGCAAGGCGGCCGAGCTTTCGTCCCGCGAACTGGACGCGGGGCTGTCGCTGGCGGCGCGGCTGGCCGTCGGCGTCCACTGCGTCGTGTGCGGGAAGTGCCGGACCTTCCGCGGCCAGGTGGCGGAGGTCAACCGCGTCCTGAGCGAGTACGTGACGGACAAAGTTCCGCCCGGCGACGGACTACCCGCGGACGCGCGGGATCGCATCCGCGTGAAACTCCGTGAGAAGGTTTAATCGTCGGGAGAGTTCAAAAAAGAAGACCCGCGCACCGGGGTGCGCGGGTCGTGTCACGTCCGGGTGTCAAAAATCCTACTCCAGCAACAGCGTCGGCTCCCAGCCGACCCGCTCGGCGCTGGCCCGCAGCTTCTCGAGGGCGCGGTTCTGGATTTGACGCACCCGCTCCTTGCTGATCCGCAGCAGATGACCGATCTGGCGGAGGCTGTGCGTGCCGCTGCCGGTCAGGCCGAAGCGAAGGTCCAGCACCTTCCGCTCCCGCGGCCGCAGGTTGTCCATCAGGAACTTGAGCGCCTCTTGCCGCTCGTTGTTCTCGTGGAGGGTCAGCGTCTGCGTGTCCGGCATCGCTTCCGTCAGCTTGAAATCGCTGTCGTCGTCGAGGACCGCGTTCAGGCTGACCGGGGTGCGGGTGGCCGTCTGGAGGTGGTTGAGGTGTTCCAGGCTGCTGCCGGTCCGCTGCGCCAGCTCTTGCGGGCTGGGCAGGTGCTTGCCGCCGTGGGCGAGGGCTTCGCTTTCTTGTTGCAAAAGGCCCAGTTCTTGCAGGTGGTGCGGCGAGAGGCTAACTAGGTGGCTTTGCCGGGCGACCGCGATCTGGAGCGTCTGGCGAATCCACCACGTCGCGTAGGTCGCGAGGCGGGTCCCGTGGCTGACATCGAACCGGTCGATGGCTTGCATCAGGCCGCAGACGGCTTCTTGCAGGAGGTCGGTGTACGACAGGCTGTGGTGGCGGAACCGCTTGGCGACGTGGGCCGCGAGGCGGATGTTGGCCGAGGCCAGCCGGTGCTTGAAGTGGACGTAGCGGTCCCGCAGCCGGCGGACGGCGATGCTCTCGCAGCGGTCCTCGGTGCAGTGCTCGCGAATGAACTGCGCCATCGGCCACGGTTCCAGGGCCGGCTTGCAGGCACGCAGGTCCGGGTAGTGGCGGGTGAGCACCCGGACGAGTTCACTCTTGCAGTCCCAGAAGCTGGTCAACAGCTCCCGCTCTTCCTCTGGCGTCAGGAGGTCCGAGGAGAACGTCGTCAGCGACGGTTCTTCGATCGTGGACGGAACTCGCTGTTTACGCCGCGCAGTCTTCATGTTGCCCCCACAAGGTCACGATACGAGTAGCGTTTCGGTGGTGTCCGAAGGTCGGTGGCGGTGAGACGGATGGGGGCTTCGACCGCAACGATGGCGGCTGTGCGTCGGCCGGGTTGTGCGCCACTTTCCCCGGCCGTAGGCCACGGCCCGCTGGGGAAAAAATAATGCGGCCGACCGTCCGAGTATCGCCGACTGAACTTGCGAGAGTCCGAGTCGAGTACGAGTCATTCGGGGTCGCCGCGGGCGCTCGGCCAGGGAACGCGTTGTAAAGAAGCCCGTGTGAAATCTCACCGCCAAGCCTTTGGATTTTAACCAGAACCTCCGACAATAGCAAGTCGGTATCCTCGAATTGAGGAAAAACTTCCCCAGCCGTGTCAAGCCCAGTTTTCGGCGCGACCGGCACAGGCGTCGTAACTTACCGACTTTCGCACCCCACGCCCGTAACATGGGCGTATCTAACAGTTTTCGACGATTCGGTTCACGACGGACAGGAAATCTGTTTCGTCCTGGGCGAATTCGTACTAGAGTTTAGCAGTCGTGACGACTTTGTCTCTTTCATGATTTGTTAAGAAAATTAGCGCCCCGACCGCCACCCGAGGACCGACCGCGGTGCGTGACTCCCAGGCCTTCCCCCGACCCGACGATCGCGGCAGCGACGTGAAACGGGGCACGCACATCCCGCAGCCCCGCCACCGGTGCTCGGTCCTCATCGTCGACGACGAGCCGACCATCCTCGCGCTGCTCGTCCACCAGCTCGGCCAGGAGTTCGAGATCGTCACCGCCTGCTCGACGGCCCAGGCCCGCAGCACGGTCGCGGCCCGCCCGGTGGACATCATCATCACGGACCTCAACCTCTCGGACGGCAGCGGCCTGGCGCTCCTCGAATGGATGCGGCAGATGCACCCGCGGTCGGCCCGCGTGCTGCTCACCGGCACGGCCCGGCTGACGGACGCGGTGGACGCCATCAACCGCTGCCAGATTCATCGCCTCGTCCTCAAGCCGTGGCGGCTCGACGACCTGCTGACCACGATGCGGGCCGTGGCGCGGACGATTCAACTGGAGCGCAGCCACGAGAAGCTGCTCGAAGAGTACCGCACGCTGATGCTCGACCTGGAGAACCGCGTCGCGGACCGGACGCGGGAGCTCGAGCAGAAGAACCAGCTCCTCGAGAAGATGGCGCTGACGGACGCGCTGACCGGCGTGCCGAACCGCCGGGCGGTGGAGCTGATCGCCCGCAAGGAGTTGC
Organism: Limnoglobus sp.; assembly: GCF_059499385.1. NCBI lineage: Bacteria > Pseudomonadati > Planctomycetota > Planctomycetia > Gemmatales > Gemmataceae > Limnoglobus > Limnoglobus sp. The sequence goes on from NZ_JCABYM010000073.1 coordinate 13,744, forward strand.
TCCGCCGGGCGCGGATCAGCGACCCGATCGCGCTCGGGCTGATCGACGCGGACCACTTCAAGGACATCAACTCGGCGCACCTGCTCGTCGGCGGCGACCACGTGCTGACGTGGCTGGGGCAGACGCTCCAGAACGCCCTGCGGGGGACGGACGCGATCGGGCGGATCGGCGGCGAGGAATTCATGATCGTCGCGCCGGGGACGGACGTGGCCGGGGCCGAGGTGCTCGCGGAGCGGCTGCGGGCGACCATCGAGCGGGACCGCACGTCGTTCCGCGGCACGCCCATCGGGGTGACGATCAGCCTCGGGTTCGCCGTCCTGGAGGCGGACACGGTGGCGAGCTTCGACGAGCTGCGGGCGGCGGCCGCGGCCGCCCTGTCCGACGCGAAGGAGCAGGGCCGCAACCGGTCCGTGGTCCGCCGCATGCCGCCGGAGCCGGCACACGTCGGCTGACGCCCTTTTCTTCATCCCACCCGTTGCGTACCGTGTCTCCGAGGCGCGTCGCCTCACTTCAGGAGAGCACGACCATGTTGCGTTTCACGTTCGCCCTGCTGGCCCTCGTCGCCGGCGTCGCCGTGGCCGAGGAGAAGAAGGACGCCCCGAAGCTGACCGGCAGTTGGGTCCGCGAGGCGGAGGGGTTGGAGATCAAGTTCAAGTTCGACGACAAGACGGTCGCGATCAGCGTCATGAGCGGCGGGAACGGGATCACGGCCACGGCCGACTACACGGTCGATAAGGACGGCGTGGTGAAGGCGAAGATCACGAAGGTGGAGGAGAAGGGCGAGTTCCCGGCCAAGCCGGAGAAGGGCCTGGAGATGTCGATGAAGGTGGTGGTGAAGGACAAGAAGGCGACGATCAGCGAGTTCAAGTCGGCCCACGAGGGGGCGAAGGCCGTCATCGAGGGCGAGTACGAGAAGAAGGACGACTGAGCCGAGGGGCCGGAGGTAGGAGCGGCGGGGGATGACCCCGCCGTTTTTTCTTCCGCGAGGGCCGTGGGTCTTGTAGGTCTTGTAGGGCGGGTCAAGGCTTTGCGCCGACCCGCCGCGCCTCCAGCCCCCTCGTCGGTTCTCGAATGCGGTTGCGGTCCCCCGGCGGGTCGGCGCAAAGCCTTGACCCGCCCTACGAATCGGCCGCGAACTTCAACGACACCGAGTTCAAACAATACCGCAACCCCGTCGGCCGCGGGCCGTCCGGGAAGACGTGCCCCAGGTGGCCGCCGCACCGGCCGCAGACGATCTCCTCCCGCACCATGCCGTGGCTCGCGTCCCGCCGGACGGCGACGTGGGCCGGGTCGAACGGCTCGTAGAAGCTCGGCCACCCGGTCCCGGACTCGAACTTCGCCGCCGACCGGAACAGCGGCAGGTTGCACAGCCGACAGTGGTAGACGCCGGCCTCCTTGTTCTTCAACAGCCCGCCGCAGAACGGCGGCTCCGTCCCCTGGTGTAGCAACACCCGCCGCTCCTCGGCCGACAACCCGGCGGCCAGCCGCGTCAGCTCGTCGGCCGTCGGCGGCGTCAGGTCGTGCCCGCTCGCCGACGTGCGGGGATTCTTCTCGTTCGCCATAAACTGCTTCCCTCCGCGGGCGGGCGAATTTATCCTACGGGATGAGACAACCGCCGGGCCGAACGCGAAGGGGGCTTGTGGAACTCAAACTCACCGTCACCGCCGGGCCGCACCAGGGCCAGCAGTTCACGTTCGACGGGCACGACACGTTCCTCGTCGGCCGCGAGGCGGACGCCCACCTGCGGCTGTCCTACGACGACCCGTACTTCTCCCGCCGGCAGTTCGTCGTCGAGATCAACCCGCCCCGCTGCCGCGTGCTGGACCTGAAGAGCCGCAACGGCACGTTCGTGAACGGCAGCCGCGTGGCGACGGCCGACATCAAGGACGGGGACGAAATCTCGGCCGGGCACACCGTCTTCAAGGTGTCGGTCGTTTCGACGGAACCGGCGACGGAGCACACGCTCGACCTGCCGACCCGCCACAACCTGGACCTGACGCTCGACCTGCCGGCCGCCCCGCCGACGTTGCAGTACGAATCGACCGACGGCCTTCGCGTCCCCGGCTACCGGGTCGAGGGCGAACTCGGCCGCGGCGGCATGGGCGTCGTCTACCGCGGGGCGCGGGAAACGGACGGCGCGGCCGTCGCCATCAAGACGATCACGCCCGCGGCCGGCGTGTCGGGCCGGCAGGTCGAGCGGTTCGTCCGCGAGTGCAGCATCCTGTCCGACCTGTCGCACCCGAACATCGTCCGGTTCCTGGAGGTCGGCGAGGCGAACGCCACCGTCTTCCTGGTGATGGAACTGGTCGAGGGCACGGACGCGAAGAAGCTGCTCGCCGACCGCGGGCCGCTGGAGCCGAAGACGGCCGTGCGGCTGACGTGCCAGATGCTGAAGGGGCTGGCGCACGCCCACGAGAAGGGGTTCGTCCACCGCGACCTGAAGCCGGGGAACATCCTGATCGCGCGGTCGGCGGACGGGAAGAAGACGGCGAAGCTGGCCGACTTCGGGCTGGCCCGCGTGTACGAGTCGTCGAAGCTGAGCGGGCTGACGATGCAGGGCGAGGTCGGCGGCACGCCGGCGTTCATGGCCCCGGAGCAGGTGACGCACTACCGCGACGTGCGGCCGGCCGCCGACCAGTATTCCGCCGCGGCGACGCTGTACACGCTCTTGACGAACCGCCCGACGCACGACCTGCCGGGCAACGTGGCGGCGCAACTGGTTCACGTGGCGACGGAGCCGCCGGTCCCGATCGCCGACCGCCGGCCGGACCTGCCGGCCGGGCTGGCGAACGTGATCCACAAGGCGCTGAGCCGCGAGCCGGGGGACCGGTTCCCGGACATCGCCGCGTTCCGCGCGGAGTTGCGGAAGTTCGCGTAGAAAGGGTTTCAACGGCTGGGACCGCGGGCGTCCCGCCCGCCCACCTTCCCAATATCGGTGATTCGTCTCAAGTGGCTGGGGCCGTGGCGGGCGGGACGCCCGCGGTCCCAGGATCGTCCGGCTCCAGGACGGCGTCTTACCCCAATAGAACGGAGGCCGTCCCGTGTTCACCCGCCGCGAGTTCCTCGCCGCCGCGACCGCCGTGGGTGCGACCGCGCGGGCGGCGGAGAAGAAGCCGACGATGTTTCAGATCGCGTGCATGACGCTGCCGTACTCGGCGTTCCCGCTGGCCCGCGCGCTGACCGGGATCAAGACCGCCGGGTTCAACTTCGTCGCGTGGGGCGTGACGCACAAGGAGGACGGCAAGGCCGTGCCGGTGCTGGCGAAGGACGCCCCGCCCGCGAAGGCGAAGGAACTGGCGAAGCGCTGCCGCGACCTCGGCCTCGAGCCGGTGATGATGTTCAGCGACATCTACCCGGAGCACGCCGACGGGCTGGCGGTGCTGACCCACCGCATCAAGCAGGCCGCGGCCGGCGGGCTGCCGCAGGTGCTGACGTTCGGCCACACGAAGGGCGGCCACCGCAAGCTCTGGGTCGAGCGGCTCGGGCAACTCGGCCCGGTCGCGAAGGACCACGGCGTCACGGTCGTGGTGAAGCAGCACGGCGGCGAGACGGGGACCGGCGAGGCGTGCGCCGCCATCACCCGCGAGGTGAACCACCCGAACATTCAAGTGAACTACGACGCGGGCAACGTACTGGATTATCTGGACAAGGACCCGATTCCCGACATCCAGAAATGCGCCGCCGCGGTACGGAGCTTCTGCATCAAGGACCACCGCAACTGGCCGAAGGACGAGGACTGCGGCCCCGGCCTCGGCGAAATCGACCACTACCGGCTGCTCGCGCCGGTGGCGTTCACGGGGTTGACGATGCCGCTGGCGTGCGAGAACGTGTTCGCGCCGCTCGTCCCGCGGCCGGCGACGGCCGACGGCGTGGACGCGCTGGCGAAGCGGGCGCGGGAGTTCCTGGAAGTCGTGACCGCGGGGCTGCGGGTGTAGTTATTGGGGGTTTCCGAGCCGTTCGCGGGCCAATTCGGCGGCGGCGTGCAGCCGCTTCTGGAGTACGGCCTTCGGCGGCAGTTCCGTAAGATAGCTCGCCACACGTATTCCGCTCTTCTCCAGTTGCAACAACTCGACCTGCTCGTCCCCCTTGTCTTCGCACAGGATCAGCCCGATCGGCGGGTCCTCGCCCGGCTCGGTTTCGTGCTTCTCCAGCCACCGCAGGTAAAGTTCCATCTGCCCCTTGTCGGAGGCGTGGAAGCGGCCCAACTTCAAGTCGATGGCGATCAGCCGCCGGAGCTTCCGGTGGTAGAAGAGCAAGTCGAGGTGGAAGTCTTGGCCGTCGATCACCATCCGCTTCTGCCGGGCGACGAACGAGAACCCCGTGCCCAGTTCCAGGAGGAACTGTTCCATCTCCCGGAGGACGGCCGCCTCCACGTCGCCCTCCGAGTAGGTGTCCTTCAGTCCCAAGAAGTCCAGGACGTAGGGGTCGCGGAAGACGAGGTCCGGGGGCATCCGGTCGGACTCGCGCAGTTGTGCGAGTTCTCGCCCCGCCAGCTCCTCCGGCTTCTTGGAAAGGGCCGTCCGCTCGAAGAGCAAGCCGTCGATCTTCTCCCGCAGCTTCCGCACGCTCCACCGCTCGACGCGGCACATTTCCGCGTAGAAGTCTCGTTTGAGTTCGTCCTTGAGGACGATGATTTCAACGAAGTGACTCCACCCGAGTTGCTTCGACAGATTCGCCACAATCTCTGCCATAGGAAACACTTCAGCGAACCGGATCATCCGCGTGAGGTTCGGCCGGGAGAACCCTGTGCCGTACTCCACACTCAATTCGTTCGACAGTGTCGAACAAATCTCGTCGCCGTAGGTAGCCCGTTTCGACCGGAGGATGTCCGTGCGGATGCGGGTTCCGACCTGCCAGTACAGGAGGACCAACGCCGCGTTCGCGGCCTGGGCCACGCCCTCGCGGGCCTGTCCGATCAGCGACCGCAGGTCGGCCAGCAGGTCCGCGCCCGGCCCCGCGACGGCGGAGGAACGTTTCACCGGCGACGGGTTGGCTTTCCGCTTCATCACGGCGGCTCGGCTGGGGTACGATGGGTCCAGATTCGCGAGTCGGTCCGAACTCGTCCTGGGTAGTATCGGCCATTTGACCCCGCTCGCACAAGAACGAGGGCAGGATGCGACTCACCCTCCCCTTCCTCGCGCTCCTCGCGACCGTTGCCGTTGCCCCCGCCGCGGAGCCGGTCGCGCTCAACGGCACGCCGCCGCTCGACGCGCCGATGCGGCGGTTCGGCGACGACCGGTTCCGCGTCGGCGGGCAACCTTACGCGTCCGCCCTGTCGCCCGACGGCAAGCGGCTGGCCGTCTTCTCCACCGCCCCCACCCGCGGCGTCGCCGTCGTCACCGTCCTCGACCTGGAAACCGGCCGGCCGCGGGTCGTTAGCCGCGTGCCGTATACCGGGTCCGACCACGCCTGGGTCGCCGAGATGACATTCTCACGGGACGGCCGGCTCCTCGCCGTCGTGCCGCACAGCGAGATCACGTTCGTCCTCAACAGCCACACCGGGGAACTCGTCTGGCGGACCGACAACGAGAAGGGCGGCGGCCCGACGTTCTGCGCGTTCGACGCGGACAACCGCCTGATCCGCACCTACGACGGCGAGACGGTGGTGTACGACATCGCGGCCGGCACGGTCGCGACCCGGTGGCCGGTCGGCCGCATCGCGAGGCTGACGCCGGACGCGAAGACGTTCGTGCGGGCTGTCCCGGACAAGCCGGAGGTCGAGATCGGCGACCCGGTGACCGGGCAGGTCAAGCACCGGCTGCCGCTCGTCGCCGGGTCGCGCTACCCGGAGCGGAGTCTGGCCCTTTCAAACGACGGCAAGACGCTCGCCGTCGTACACGCCCGTACCGAAGCCCGACTCATCAACCTCGCCACCGGCGAGACGCGACGGCAGTGGAAGCTCTTCCAGGACCCGGACCTCGTCGCTTCTGCCCAAGGGGTCCACTTCACCGCGGACGACGGCACGCTGGTCGCCTTTCTAGGGTCCGGGGTACTCCGTTGGGCGTTGAACCCGTTTCGTGAGTTGCCGACCCTCAAGGACTTCAACTCCTCTGACGAACACTGTCTAGTGTCCCCGGACGGCAAAATGGTTTACCGGTTGGGGAACGTGATCGGGCGGTGGGACACCAGGACTGGCGAGCGCGTCCCGAACGAGTCGCCGACGTTCGAGCGGTTCGCGCTGCTGCCGGACGGCAAGCACGTCGCGCTGGCCGACGACCGCGGCCGGCTGTTCGTCCACGACATCCCGAACGGCCGGCGGGTCCGCGAAATACCCCTCGCCGCGAGCGAGGAGGCGCGGCTCGGCGGCCTCGTCGCGTCGCCGGACGGCAAGCACGTTGCGGTCCAACGGGGGCGAAACGGCGAGGTGCAAGTCGTCCCGCTCGGCGAGGAGCACGCCGCGGCCGGGCGGCTGCCGAACACGTCGGCCGGGTACAACGCCTTCCTCGCGTGGTCGCCGGACGGCAAGACCGTGTACGCCCGGCAGGAGGAGGATAACGACCCATACCGGTTCGTCTGGTTCGACGTGGCCGCGAACCGCGTGGTGCGGACGCTCCCGAACTGGCAGCCCCGCGCGATCTCGCCGGACGGCCGGGAGATGGTGTTCGCGCGGGCGCGGGCGGAGCGCCGCCGCGGGCCGCGGGAGTTCGCCAAGCTGCTCCGGCTCGACCTCGCGACGGGGACGCAGCTCGGCGGGTACTTCGTCGGGTTGCAGCGGTACCACCGCACGGAGGACCTGGCGTTCCAGTGCGCCGCGTTCTCGCCGGACGGGGCCGACCTCGCGGTCGCGGACGGGGATTTGATTTCGATTCAGAACGCCCCGTACCTGCCGTTCAACGCGACCGACGCCGGCGAGCGGGTGACGTGCCTGGCGTTCACCCCGGACGGCAAGTGGCTCGTCTCCGGGAGCGACGACTGTGCCGTCAAGGTGTGGGAGGTCGCGACCGGCAAGCTCGTGCGGCGGTTCGACGGGCACGACTTCGCCGTGTCGCAGGTCGCGGTGGCGCTCGACGGCCGGTCCGTCTTCTCGTCCGGCAGTCACGCCGGGGTGATGCAGTGGGACCTGACGCCGCCGACCGTGCAACTGCCGATGCACCCGGACGTGCTGTGGGCCGCGGCGGCGGGCGAGCCGGCGGTCGGCGTGCCGGCGGCGTGGAAGTTGATGGGCGACGCGGCGTTCCGCCGGCTCGTCGCGGAGCGGCTGCCGCCGGTCCCGCGGCCGGACGCGAAGCGGGTGGCGGCGCTGCTCGCGGCGCTGGACGCCCCGGCGTTCGCGGACCGCACGGCCGCCACCCGCGGCCTCGCCGCCCTCGGCCGGCTCGTCGAACTCGATTTGAAAGCCGCCCTCCAGACGACAACCAGCGTCGAAGCCCGCGACCGGATCGAGAGCCTCCTCGACCGGCTGGAGAAGCGGTACTCGCCGGACGAGCTGCGGGCCGCGCGGCTGGTGCAGGCTTGCGAGTGGCATCGGCTGAAGGAGCCACTGACGGCGTGGGCGGCGGGCGCGCCGTCGGCCGTCGTCACCCGCGAGGCGGCGGCGGCGCTGGCGCGGATGAAGTAGGGCGGGTCAAGGCTTTGCGCCGACCCGCCGGGGGATCGCAACCACACGGGAGGACCGCCGAACCGGCTGGCGGCGCGGCGGGTCGGCGCAAAGCCTTGACCCGCCCTACAAGAGCAAACCCCGCGGGATCACCCGCGGGGTTTCGCGATTCGACACCGTCCGGATTTATCGGAAGGTGCTGAACCCGAACGACACGCCGGGCCGGCCGTAGTACCCGCGGTTGTACCCGCGACCGTAGCCGCCGTAGTACCCGCGGTTGTACCCGCCGTAGTAGGGCTGGTTGTAGAAGCCGCCGCTGTTGTAGCTGAACCCGAAGCTCGTCCCGCCGCGGTAGTAGCCGCCGGGGTAGTACCCGTAGGACGGGACGCCGTAGGTGACGAACGGGCTGGCGTACCGGGAGTAGTAGGCCGGCGAGCCGACGCCGCCGTAGTACCGCCCGCCGACGAGCGCCGTGGACGGGCCGACGGAGACGGCCTGGGCCGACGCCTCGCTCCCGCCGAGGGTGAACAGGCCGGCGGCAACAACAAGGCCGAGCGCGAATTTGAAACGCATAGGATGTGTCCTCAAGGTGTGTCGGGCGGCCGAAGCCCCCCGAAGGTGAAACCGTTCACACCGGGCAATCTTGCGCGCAAAATGGAGGACTTGGCGAAGGTATTGCAGAATTTACATGACCCGCCGATACTGAAGCCCCGTCGCGTTGCTTATCACTTCCCCGACCTCGTCCGCCTGGTCCTGGCTCGTCGTCCGGAAGATGACCTCGTCCAGGCTCCCGTAGGTGTCGCAAATCGCGATGTCGTACCGGACCGGGTTCAGCACCACGAAGTAGAACACGATGCCGGGGACGACGCCGAGGAGCAAGAGGTAGATGAACGTCGCCCACTCCAGGAACCCCATCGAGTGCGTCGAGATCGTGCCGACGCCATGGCTGTCCTTCCAGTCGATCTCCTGCGGCGGCATCGGGACGAACGCGAGCCGCCAGTACTTCGTCAGCGTCGTCTGGCCCTTCGCGGTCCGCCGGACGCCGAGCTTCTGGTAGCTGCCGATGAGGAACGCCTGCAGGCCGCACTGGAAGACGAGCGAGACGACGCCCCGCTCCAGGCTCGACACGTTCGCGATGAGCAGCATCAGGATGACGTTCATGACCTGCAACCCGGCCAGGATTTGCAGGCGGGTCTTGAGCGTCAGCCGCGGCTCCCACTCGCGGCTGATCGGCTGGAACTCCTTCTTCGGCTTCTTTTTCGAGCGGAAGTCGAGGCCGCAGTGGACGCACATCGTCGCGTCGAGCGGCAGCCGGACGTTGCACTCGGGACACCCCTTCGTGCCGTCGCCGGGGACGGCGTAGGGCTTGTCGTCGTCCTCCTCCTGCGTCCCGTCGAGCAGGTTCGGGCCGAGCGGGGCGTCGTCGGCGATCTGGAAGTCCGGCCGGTTGTCGCGGGGGTTCGGGTTGGCGCGGGCCTTCGCCGTCGGCTTCTTCGCCTTCCGCTGCGGCTCGATCGGCGGGGGGGGCGGCGCGGCCTTGCGGCGCGGGCGGTCGTCCTCCTCGTCTTCATCCTCGTCTCGCCGGCGGCGGGCGCGGGGGGCGTCGTCCTCGTCGTCGTCTTCGACCTCCGGCTTCCGGCGGCGGGGCTTCTCCTCCGCGGCCGGGGCGATGACCGGCAGGTCGTCCGCGGGGGCAACGTCGGACCGCATCTCCGGCGGCACGCTGACGTAGTACCCGCAGGCGTCGCAGCGGATCTTCGGCCGTGAGTGGCCGGCGGGCACGGTGACCTTGCCGCCGCAGTGGGAGCAGTTCAACCGGCCCGGAGCCGCGTGCGTGATGTTCATCGGAATCGGCATGGTGTTGCGGTCCTGCGGCGAGCCGAGCGGCGTAAGCCGCCGGGTAACGCGCACCACCCGGCGGCTTACGCCGCTCGGCTCGCCGTTAATTTGTAATGCCCTTCGTGATCCGCATGAACACGTCTTCGAGGTTGATTTCCTCTTCCTTGAACGCCTTCAGCTTGAACCCGTCGGCCAACAGCCGCTCCGGGATGAAGCTGCCGTCGGCGCTCTCGTCCTTCAGCGTCACCTTGATCGACTCCGCCTCGTTCGTCAGCTCGACACTCTCGATTTCACTCTGCCCCTCGAGCTTCTTCGCGGCCAGCTCGTTGGCGTCCTTGCCGACCGACACGATGAAGACGTGCTTCTGACGGACCTGCCTGATCGCGGACGCCACGTCGTTGTTGAAGATCAGCTTGCCCCGCTCGATGATGCCGATCTTGTTGCAGATGTCCGCCAGCTCCGGCAGGATGTGCGACGACACCATGATCGTCTTGTTCATCTTGCGAAGCTCCTTGATGAGTTCTCGCATCTCGATCCGCGCCCGCGGGTCCAACCCGGACGCCGGCTCGTCGAGGAGCAGCACCTGCGGCTCGTGCAAGAGCACCCGCGCCAGGCCGAGCCGCTGCGTCATCCCGCGGGACAGGCTCGTCACCAGCGCGTCCCGCTTGTACCCCAATTCCACCAAGTCCAAGACCTGGTCGCACTTCTTGCGGCGTTCCGGCCCCTTGATCCGGTACGCGGCGGCGAAGAACTCCAGGTACTCGATCACCTTCATGTCGTCGTACACGCCGAAGAAGTCCGGCATGTACCCGATCGACCGGCGGATGTCCTTCGACCCGGTGTAGATGCTGTACCCGCACACGCTCGCCTCGCCCCAACTCGGGTTGAGCAACGTCGCCAGGATGCGCATGGTCGTGGTTTTGCCCGCGCCGTTCGGGCCGATGAACCCGAACACGTCCCCCTGTTCCAGCTTCAGCGTCAGCCGGTCGAGGGCGAACAGGTCGCCGTACTTCTTCGTCAGGTCGCGGGTCTCGATCATGGGGATCTCTTGGAAAACGTGATTCGTGATTGGAAAGTACAAATCACGAATCACCAATCACTTTTTAAACGGTTTCACGGGCACGTAGACCCGCACGAACGTTTCCTGTTGCAGCGTGCCCTGCTGCTCGGCCCGCTTCTTCGCGCCACCGGGGAGGTCGCGGAGCCAGAGCGTCGTCGGAGACGCGGACGCCGGGTCGGCGTACACCTCCTCCGCGTTGCCGTCCCGGACCGTCGCGGCCCGGCCGACGATCATCACCTCGTCCCGGTGGAGCGACGACAGCCGCCAGGACTGGTCGAGCCGCCGCAAGGTCGAGTTTCGCGGCTGGGCGTTGTCGGCCGCCTTCTGCTCCTCCTCGTGGAACATCAGCGCGAAGATCGGGGCCGCGCCGGTCGAGACGCGGGTGACCGCCCCGCTCCGGTTGTACGGCTGGCCCGGCGTCGAGAACGCGCTCAGCCCGGTCAGCTTCCGCACCCAGTCGGTGTCCACCTTCGTGTCGTCCAGGTAGGCGTTCACCGGCACGCCGGACGCGATCGCGTCCCACTTGTACGCCTTGCCGGCGTAGACCAGGTACACGTCCTGCAGCTCCTTGAACGGCAGGTTCAGCGTGAACGTGCCGACGACGTTCTCCGGCTTCGCCGGCGGGTGGTTCAGGTCGGAGACGACCAGCGGGGCCTGCCGGTCCAGCGCCGCCGACCAGTCGGCCGCGAACGCCTTCGTGGACCAGACCTGGATCGGCACGTCGATCAGCCCTTCGGAAAACTGCGGCGTCGCCGGGTCGCCGGGCGGCGCGAGGTTGTAGTGGTACGACCGGCGGAAGAAGCTCCCCTTCCGGCCGCTGTTCGCGCCGACGGCATCGACCAGCACGCCGCCGTGCGTCGGGTCGTTGTCCGCGACCCACTTCTCGCCCGGCTCGACGCCGATCCGGTACGTGTCGATCCGCGGGCTGAAGACCGTGAACCACGTGTGGCCGTACACCCGATTCGTCGCCGGGTCGATGTCGAGGAGATCGACCTTGTTCACCTTCATGTCGCTGCCCTTCAAGGCGTAGGCCGAGAAGTACGCGATGGCGCTGACGGTGAGGACGATGATCGGGAACGTGATCCACGTCAGTTCGAGCCGCTTGAACACCTTCTTCAGCACGTAGTACTCGACCGGCCCGATGAGCAGCGTGTAGAGGATGATGAACACGGCGACCCAGCCGAACGAGATGACCGGGACGCTGGCGAACGAGTCGGTGTGCTGCCGCATCTCGGCGGCCAGCTCGTCCTCGCTGACGCCGGTGTACGACGAGTAGGTCCGGGGCTGGCTCTGCGGGGCGCGGGCCGCGCCGCACTCGCGGAGGATGAGGTCCCACGCCTTCGGCCGGTCCTCGTAGTCCACGAACGGGGACCGGTCGAGGTCGAACCCGACGAGCGTGACCCGGCCGAGGCCGTAGGGGGCCTGCACGACGGCCCGGCGGGCGTCCTCCCGGAGCGTCGTGGCCGGCGGCACGACCTGCCGCGCGCCACGGGTCGGGTGCGGGACGAAGTTCGCGACCGGGAACGTGCCGGCCTTCGCGGCCAGCGTGTTCAGCTTCGTCCGCTTGTCCCCGCCGCCGACCGCCCACTCCATGAACAGGTCCTTCACCTGCTCCGCCGGGTTGTCCTTGCGGACCTGCATCGGCAGGACTTCTTGCAGGACCGGGAAGTTCGCGACGATGGCCGCGTTCTGCCCGACGCTGACGACCAGCCGGCCGCCGCGGCGGACCCACTCCAGCAGCGCGTCCAGCCGCGGCTTGTGCTGCGGGTCGGTGAACAGCGGCGTGAGGAAGTTCTGGACGGACGCCGCGCCGGTCGCGAGGACGACGAGGTCGGCCGCGTCGTACCCGTACCACCGGTCCGGCAGCAGGAACGGGTTGTCGATGACGGCCTGCTCGACGCGGGCCGGGCGGTACTCGTTCGGGTTCTGCTGCTTCGCCTCGGCCGGCAGCTCGAACCCCGGCAGCCGGGACCCGAGGGCGAGGACGACGTAGGTGGAAGTTTCCCGCGCCCGGACGTAGGTGAGCCGCTTCGGCTCGGCGAGCAGCCGCCCGGCCGTCGGGTTGGCCCCCGCCGGTTCCCGCTCGCGGACCGTGACGGTCAGTTCGCGGCCGGCCAGCCGCACGTAGGGGATGTACGGCAGCTCCGCCGCGGTGAGGGTCGTGCCGCGGGACACGTCCGACAAGTTTTGAAGGGGAACGCTGATGGCCGTGCCGAGGTCGTCCGGGTCGGTGGTTTCGAGGACGAGGTTGGCCTGCCGCTTCGTCTCGCCGTTGACCTTGAGTTCGACGTAGACCGGTGCCCAGAGGTTGGCCTTGCAGACGAACGCGGCCGATTGGTCGTCGTCCCGCATGGCGGCCCCCGGCCCGGCCGGGAACCCGACTTTGACCGACTCGATCTTGAGCGGGTACTGGGCGGCCGCCGCCCCGACGCACGCCAGGACGGCCGCCAGGGCCGACGCGAACCGCGGATACCGCATGGACCGGTCCTCAGCTTCAGGGCTTCTCCGCCATCCCGCACGCACACGGGGTTTGACGACAGCCGGGGCAACCCGTGCCGTACTTCCGCGCGACCGCTTCTTCGAGATCGACGCCGACGCAGTTGGCGAGGGTGGCGAGCCACGCCAGCACGTCGGCGAATTCGAGTGTCCGCTCGTCGTGCGTCCCGCCGCGGAGGGCGGCGGACAGCTCGCCGACCTCTTCGAGGAACCACATGAAGGTTCCTTCGACGCCCCGCCGCGAATCTTTCTCGCCGTACAGTTCGCGGATGCGATCCTGGAGTTCGCCGAGTGTCATCGTGCCGCGGGGTCCGGGGAGGGGGGTCGGTTCCGGGATTTTAGCACGACGCGAACGCCCCGGCCAATTTACGATGAGAATGTGCCGGGGGTTCGGCGAGCCGCGTGCAGTCGCAACGGCCCCCCATCGCTTGTAGAACCCTGAGCGGAAGCGACGGGGTGTGGGGCCAGTCTAACACCCCGTCGCTTCCGCTCAGGGTTCTACCAAACCGGTCGTTGCTGGTGCGAGACCCGTCGCGCTGTCGCGATGGCGTACAGTTGAATAATCCCAGAAGGTCGCGTAGATTAAATTGGATAGTTCTATCCGATTAAATCGGGGTCTCGTGATGTTGGTTCCCACCCGCCTCGTTGTCACATCGTTGGCATTGCTCGTCGCCTCGGGCCCGGTGTTCGCCCAGGCCACGGACCTCGACCGGCCGCCGGTCCGCTACTCGACCGCCACGCCGGACAACGCCGTCAGCCGCCTGAAGGCCGACCTCGCGTTCGACGACGACCGCGGCTACCTCAAGTCCGTTCTGAAGGCGCTCGACATCCCGGAATCGTCGCAGGTGCTCGTCTTCTCGAAGACGAGCCTGCAGCGGTCCCGCATCTCGCCGAAGACGCCGCGGGCGATCTACTTCAACGACGACGTGTACGTCGGGTACTGCGTCCTCGGCGACGTGCTGGAAGTGTCCGTCGCCGACCCGAAGCTGGGGACCGTCTTCTACACGCTCGACCAGGAACCGGCGAAGAAGCCGACGTTCGCCCGCCAGACGGACAACTGCCTGACGTGCCACGGCGGGTCGGCGACGCGGAACATGCCGGGGCACCTGGTGCGGTCGGTCTACCCGGACCGCGGCGGGGAGCCGATCTTCGCGAGCGGGTCGTACCGGACGGACGACGCCAGCCCGTTCGAGCAGCGGTTCGGCGGGTGGTACGTCACCGGCCGGCACGGGAAGGCCGAGCACCTCGGCAACCAGTTCCACCGCGGCGGCGAGGAGAAGCCGCAGTTGGCGGGGCAGAACGTGACCGACCTCAAGCCGTTCTTCACGACCGGCCGCCACCTGACGCCGCACAGCGACCTCGTGGCGCTGATGGTGTTGTCCCATCAAGTGGCGGTCCACAACCGGATCGCGCGGGCGACGCTGGAGACGCGGGCGGCCCTGCACTACCAGGACGAACTGAACCGCGCGCTGAAGGAGCCGGCCGACACGAAGTACGATTCGGTGAAGAGCCGGATCAAGTCCGTCGGCGACGACCTGTTGAAGGCGCTCCTGTTCAGCGAGGAGGCGAAGCTGACGGACCCGGTGAGCGGCACGAGCGGGTTCGCGGAGGCGTTCGCCGCCCGCGGGCCGTTCGACGGCAAGAAGCGGTCGCTGCGGGAGTTCGATTTGAACACGCGGCTGTTTCGGTATCCGTGCAGCTTCCTGATCTACTCCGAGTCGTTCGACGCGATGCCGGCCGACGTGCGGGACTACGTGCTGCGGCGGCTGTTCGACGTGCTGACGGGGACGGACACGGACGAGGCGTTCCAGCACCTGACGGCCTCGGACCGGGCGGCGGTGTTGGACATCCTACGGGCGACGAAGAAGAACCTGCCGGGGTACTGGAAATAAGGCGAACGGCACGGCGTGAGCGTGCCGGTTACTCCCTGCCGGAAACAACCGGCACGCTCACGCCGTGCCGTTCGCCTTAGCGCACCTTCGCCTTGAACTTCACGACGCCGCCCTGGCCGGGTTGCAGCGTGCCGGGGATCTCGAACCGCACGACCGCCGACCCGGCCGCGTTCGCCTCGATCGTCACGTTCGTCGGCCGGTCGGACAGGCCGGACCCGGCCACGTACTCCAGCCGCGCGGACAGGCTGTCGCTCAGCACGAGGTCCGACACCGGCAGGGCCGTGTCGTTCTTGTACGTGATCGTGAACGTCACCTCGTCGCCGACCTTCACGCCGGTCTTCGGTTCCACCGACTTCACCACGACCATCTCGTTCGGGAAGTTCACCAACTCGTCCGGCTCGACCGACTGCTTCACGACCTGCGTGCCGCTGACCGTGTACGTCGCCTTCACGCTCGTCATCGTCATGACGATCTGCGCCCCCTGGCGGCCGATCTGCGCCATCGGGCGGATCGGCAGCTCCAGGCCGACCGGCTTCAGCCGCTCGGCGACGGACTGCGCCAGCAGGTTCGTCCGGTGCGTGCTGCTCGCCATCCGCTGCACGCCGGCTTCGAGCCGGTACGCGAAGTAGAGGCCGCGCGGGTTCAACTCCACCTTCTGCACGGCGAACCGCGGCACACAGATGCACACCTGGTTCGAGGTCGTGACCTTCCGCTTGATCCCCTGCGTGTACTCGAGGGCCACGTCGGTCGTGTCGAGGCCGCCGAGTTCGCCGGTGTCGCGGACGCCGAGCCGGTTGTTCGTGTCGCCGCCGTCGGTGAAGCACTCCTCCGGCAGTTGCTTCGGCCCGAGGATCGGGTCGTACAGCGGCGCGCCCTGCCAGCCAATGGTCGGCGGGAAGGCCGGACGGCCGAGCGCCTGCTCGCCGGGGTTCAGGATCGTGCCCGCGACCGCGCCGCGCTGGAGTTCATCCACGGTGGGCACGCGGTTGCCGAGGCGGACGATCATCACCAGCCGGCCGCTGTCGGTCGCGGCGCGGATCGCGTCGTCGTCCGTGTCCGCCAGGAACTCCGGCGGCCGGTCGGCCGTCGTCTTCACCGGCACGGCCTTCTCCGGGTTCTCCAGGTACACGACCTTCGTGATGAGCGACCCGGCCGCGGCCTTCGCCAGGTCCACGTCGTTGAATTCGAGGGCGGCGGGGTACTCCATGTAGTTCATGCCGGGCCGCGGGGCGAGCACGCCGCGGACTTCGATCTCGGGGTACAACGACTCGCCGGGCCGGTTCGGGATGCCGGTGAGTTCGAGGCGGTAGACGTAACCGGGCCGCAGGCCGAAGACGCTGCCGGCGTCGAACAGCTTCGCCGCCGGCGTGCCGGGGGCGGTGGTGACCCGCAGGCCCTTCGACCCGACGACCTTCACCGCGAGCAGCGGGGCCGGGGCGAGCGGCGGGCAGGCCAGTTGGATCATCGGCGCGGGCGGCAGGCCGGGCATCTGCGGCATCACGAACCCGCGCGGCGCGGCGGCCGGGGCGCAGGTGTCGCAGTTCGCCTTGTGGCCGGGGTGGAAGCCGGAGGCCAGCGGCGCGAGCAGAAGCAAGGACGTGAAGTTCATGTCGAAGGCCCTCCGTGACTCGTCCTGGGACCGCGGGCGTCCCGCCCGCCCACCTTCGCGTATCGGGAACCTGTCTTACGTGGCTGGGACCGTGGCGGGCGGGACGCCCGCGGTCCCAGGGAATACCCACCCACCTTCCACGTTTCGGGGATCTGTCTTCACGGGCTGGGACCGTGGCGGGCGGGACGCCCGCGGTCCCAGGTGGGAAACTCGCAAGGCGGCACCGGCGGTCGGAAAGGCCACGCCCTTCGCCGTCGGCACCGCCCTCGTTCGGTCCGTCGTTACCGCACCTGCGGGATGCTCGGCAGCGCCCCGACCGGCTGCGTCGGCAGCATCTTCGGGGCGGCCGTCGTCCCGCCCATCGGCGGGGCCGGCGGGGCCATCATCCCCGGCGGCACGCCCATCGGCGCACCCACAGCGTCCATCGCCGGCGAGTTCGGGTTCTCCAGGTTGATGTTCCCGAGCCGGATGACCGCCAGGATCGTCCCGCGGCGGGTCGCTTCCACGATCGGGTCCGCGCCCGGCTCCAGCTGCGTCGAGACGACTTCTTCAGCACCACCCAACGCCGCGGCGTCCTGGAACGCCGGGTCGGGCAGGTAGATCACCTTCACCACGAGGTTGCCGGCGTTCACCCGCTCGAAGTCGTCGTTCGTGAACGACACCGGCACGGAGTTATGCGACAGGTACGTCACCGTCTTCAGCGTCGCCGGGGCCACTTCCAGCGTCGGGTAGTAGACCCGGCCGGCCTGCGTCGGCACGCCGGCCAGCTTCAGGCGGTAGACGTTCCCTTGCATGAAGTTGTAACTGGCCGGGGCCACGAGGCCGCTCTCGACGTAGCTGTTGCCGACGAGCCAGCCGATGCGGGCTTTCTCCGGCGAGACGAACTTGATGGCCGTCCGCTGGTTGCTGATCGTCGGGCCGTAGGGGCTGCCGGGGCCGATCGCGCCGATGGCCGCGACCGCGCCGGGCGGCCCCATCGCCGGGACGGGCATGATGCCGTTGTTGCCGAGGTACGTGCCCAGGCCGTGGCCCATCGGGCCGTAGTCGGCGGCGCTCACGCCGCCGTGCCCGCCGTGGCCGAACCCGCCGGCGAACCCGAGGCCGTGGGACTTGATGCCCCACGACGGCTCGCCGCCGCACGACCCGTCCGCGCACCCGCCGCCGGTGACGCGGTTGAACCCGGCCGCCGGCATGACGGCCTTGTCCTCGACCACCTTCGCCGACGCCAGCTGGATGGCCGAGTCCTGCTTCGCGGTCGTCTTCGTGCCCTTCTTCTGCACGAACGTGACCGCCTTGTCGGACACGTCCTTCCCGGCCTTCGCCGTCGGCTCCCCGGCGGGCATCTTGCTCGTGCCCGTCTTCGCCTTGTCGGTCGTCATGCACCCGCCGAGGCCAGCCAGGAGCATGAGGGTCGCGGTCGTTCGTTTCATATCTCCCCCCAACGGGTAGCACGACGGATCACAGTTCGCGTCATGATCGCTACTGCCATTACCATCGACCCGCGACCGCCCGAACTTTGGATAAAACCCGAACGCCCGCCGCAGTTTGGCCGACCGCCAGAACCCGGACAGCCTACCCATCTTCCGCCGGCCCCTCCCCCGTTACCCCCCCGTTACAGCCTCACAGTTAGAATCCCATCAACTCGGAACGCGGATCTCGGAACGCGGAGTGAAAGCAAAACCCCTTCGGGTTCACCTCGCCCACGGTCTTCAGGAGAACGGTCATGCGTGTCGTGGTTGCCGGGCTGTTGGTCGCGGCCCTCTCAGTGTCGTCGCCGCCCGCGCGGGCGGAGGACGTTGCCAAGAACAAGGACGTCGATCTGGTCGTCTGCCTGGACGTGTCCGGGAGCATGAACGGCCTCATCGACTCGGCGAAGATCCGCCTCTGGGACATCGTCAACGAGCTGGCCAAGATGAAGCCGACGCCGAACCTCCGCGTCGCGCTCTACAGCTACGGGCACAGCACGTACCCGGCCGACAAGGGATGGGTCCGCAAGGAGATCGACCTGACGACAGACCTCGACGAGGTGTACGCGAAGCTCAACGCGCTCACCATCAACGGCGGCGAGGAGTACGTCGCCCGCGTCAGCCAGGCGGCACTGACGCAACAGAAGTGGACCACCGCGAAGGGCGCGCTCCGCCTCGTGTTCGTCTGCGGCAACGAGCCGGCCGACCAGGACAAGAAGATTCACCTGAACACCGCGGCGGCGCTGGCGAAGGAGCAGGGCGTGATCGTGAACACGATCTACTGCGGGGCGAAGAACAACCCCGAGGCCGACGGGTGGGCCGCGTTCGCGGCGAAGTGCGGCGGCAAGTACGCGACCATCGACCAGAACCGGGCGAAGAAGGTCCCGCACGTCGCGACGCCCTACGACAAGGACATCCTGAGCTTCAACGAGAAGCTGAACGGGACCTACGTGGCGATGGCCGGCGAGGCCGGGAAGAAGGGGGCCGAGAACCAACTCAAGCAGGACCAGAACGCGGCCGCGAACGCCCCGGCGGCGGAACTCGGCCGGGCGGCGGCGAAGGCCGGGGCCGCGTACAAGAACAGTTCCTGGGACCTCGTGGACAAGATGAAGGAAGACCCGAAGTTCGACCTGTCGAAGCTGAAGGACGACGAGCTTCCCGCGGAACTGAAGAAGCTGAAGCCGGAGGAGCGGGTCGAGTACGTGAAGAAGAAGGGCGAGGAGCGGTGCGACATCCAGAAGAAGATCGGCGAGCTGTCCGCGAAGCGGCAGAAGCACATCGACGAGGAGCTGAAGAAGCTGCCGAAGGACGCCGGCGACAAGGCGCTCGACGACGCGCTCAAGGGCATCATCCGCGAACAGGCGACGGCAAAGGGTTTCGCCGTGGAAGAGAAGAAGCAATAATGGGATGGCGAGCGTCCCGGCGTAAGCGGGACGTGGTCGGGCGCGTCCAACCACGTCCCGCTTACGCCGGGACGCTCGCCGGGGACTTCATCATGCCGAAAGCGCGCATCGTCGTCGTCGAGGACGAACCCGCCATCCGCCGCGGCGTGTCGGACGCACTGCGGCTAACCGGGTACGACGTGACCGAGGCCCCCGACGGCGCGGTCGGCCTCGTCGAAGCCTCCGCCGGCGGCATCGACCTCGTGCTGCTCGACCTGCTGCTCCCCCGCCGCGACGGGCTGGAGGTTCTCGCCGAGCTTCGCAAGGTCCACCCGACGCGGCCGGTCATCATCCTCACGGCCCGCGGCGGCGAGGAGGACCGCGTCCGCGGCCTGAAGATGGGGGCGGACGACTACGTCGTGAAGCCGTTCTCCGCGAAGGAACTGCTCGCCCGCGTCGAGGCGGTGCTTCGCCGCACGATGAAGGCCGCCCCGACGATCGTGTCGGTCAAGATCGGGAAGGGGTGTGTCGATCTTCAACGGCGGGAAATCCGCTGGGGCGCGCACGACCGCACCGACCTGTCCGAGACGGAGGCGGCGGTGCTGAAGTACCTGATCGAGAACCGCGAGCGGGCCGTGTCGCGGGAGGAGCTGCTCGGCCGCGTCTGGGGCATCGGCACCGCAGGGTTGGAGACGCGGGCGGTGGACATGCACGTCGCCCGGCTGCGGGCGAAGCTGAAGGACCCCGGCGGCGACGACCACGGCGAGGCCATCGTCACCGTGCGGGCCACGGGTTACATGGCCGGGCCGGGGTTGAGCGTGAAGGAAGGGTAATTGCTTTCACTTTGCATTTTTCATTTCACACTTTGCACTGGTTCGGTACCGTTCGGACCAATGCAAAGTGTGAAATGAAAAATGCAAAATCGGTTTGAGGACTCGCAATCGTGCTCGGTCGTCGGCTGTTGTCCCCGCTCGGCGGGCTGTGCATCTTCGTCCTGATCGCCGCGCTCGTCGGCGGCGGGCTGGGGTGGGTCACGCGCGCCGCCCTGAAGGTCGAGACCGCGGAACGGGAAGCCACCGCCCGCGCCGACGCCGCCGCGAAGGAGCGGCTCGCCCTCTGGCAACTCGACAGCCGCCTGTTCCCGACGCTCGCCGTCGAGAACGGCCGGCCGTACGCGCAATACTTCAGCCTGTACATCCCGCACCCGGTCGCCATCGACGACAAGGGGAACGTCAACAACCCCGGCCGCGTCCCGTCGCCGCTGCTGTCGGCCGAACTCCCGGACTGGATGCTCTTGCACTTCCAGCTCGACCCGGAGAAGGGCTGGTTCTCGCCGCAGGTGCTCCCGGAAACGGTCGCGGACAAGTTGCAGCAGCAACTCGGCGACGAGGTGGCGCTATCGAACTACACGCCGGTGCGGAAGAACCTGCTCCAGGAACTCCGCGACAAGTTCGACGTGAAGCCGACGTACCGGTTCCTGGAGGAGAAGGAGACCGCGGGCGTGTCCGACGGCGTCCTCGGCGTGCCGGACTACGGCGAGCAGAACACCGTCGCCGTCCCGATGGGCGCGCCGGCCGCGCCGGGCGGGTTCGCGCCGCAGGTCGTCGAGAACCTGGCGAAGAAGGCCGACCCTGGGCGGGGCGGGCCGCCGCCCCAGGTCCAACTGAACGTCCAGCCGCCGCCGGAGTACCAATCGGCGGACAGCAAGATGCGGGGCAACAAGGCGACCGAGTCCGATCTCAACGTCCGCCGGATGGCCGCCGAGCGGGCGGTGAAGGAAGGGCAGAACGCGCAGTACCCGATGAACAACACGACCGGCCGCGGCGGGTACGCCAACCCGCCGGCCGGCTCCGACAAGCCCGCGCCGCCGCCCGCCCCGGCGATGCCCGCGCCGAAGGCGGCGACGCCCCCGGCCGGCCCGCCCGCCGGCGGCCGCGCGGGCGGGGCGAAGCCGCAGGCGGACGCCCCGAAGGCCGAGGCCCCGAAACAGCGGGCCGAGCCGAAGGCCGCGGAGCAGGCCCAGGCCGACGCGCTGGAGCAGCCCGCGCCGGCGGGGGGCCTCGGCGGCAAGGTGGCGTTCGGCCGCGGGAACGTGCCGGTCGTCGAGAAGGCCCCGGCCGTGCAGGTCGGCCCGATCCGCCCGCAGTGGCTGTCCGCGGAGGACGGCAGCATGTACCTGTTGCTCGTCCGCGCCGCCCGGCTGGAGACGAAGACCGTCTTCCAGGGCGTCGTCCTCGACTGGTCGCGCTTGAAGGACGAGCTGCTCGACGAGGTGAAGCCGACGTTCCCGGACGCGAAGCTCAACCCCGTCTACGAGGGCGAGCCGAGCAACGAGCGGCAGATGGCCGCGATCCCGGCGCGGCTCGACCCCGGCCCCGTCCCGCCGCCGGAGCCGGCCGGGTGGACGCCGCTGCGGCTCGGCCTCGCCCTCGGCTGGGGGGCGGCCCTCGTCGCGCTGGCCGGCATCTGGTTCGGCGGCCGGGCGCTCATCGACCTGTCCGAGCGCCGCATCCGGTTCGTCTCGGCCGTCACGCACGAACTCCGCACCCCGCTCACGTCCCTCCGCCTGTATCTCGACCTGCTCACCAGCGGCATGATCGAGGACGAGGAGAAGCAGAAGGAGTACCTCCGCACGCTGCACGGCGAGTCGGACCGGCTGAACCGGCTGATCGAGAACGTGCTCGACTTCGCCCGGCTGGAGAAGCGGACGGTGCAAACGCACGTCGCCCCGACGAAGGTGGACGCGCTGCTCGAAGCCGCCCGCGCCGCGTGGGCCGACCGGTGTGCCGCGGACGGGAAGGAACTCGTCGTCATCGGGACCGTGCCGGTGGACCAGATGGTGAACACGGACGGCCGCATGGCCGGGCAGATTCTCAGCAACCTGATCGACAACGCGCGGAAGTATTCGCCGGGCGCGGCGGACCGCCGCATCTGGGTGTGGGCGAAGCCGGGCGACGGGAAGCGAATCATCTTCGAGGTGGAGGACCGCGGCCCCGGCGTGCCGCTCGCCGAGCGGGCGACGATCTTCCGCCCGTTCCGCCGCGGTCAGGCCGCGGACACGACCGCCGGCGGCGCGGGCCTGGGGTTGGCGCTGGCGAAGCAGTGGGCCGAGATGCTCGGCGGCCGCCTGAGCTACCGCGTCGCCGACGGCGGCGTCGGGGCGTGCTTCCGACTGGAATTGCCGATCTGAGGCGAACGGCACGGCGTAAGCGTGCCGGTGTTGCACACAGGCGCACACCGGCACGCTTACGCCGTGCCGTTCGCCTTCCTATCGCAGCTCCCACGCCACCTTCTCGACCCCCGGCTTCGCCCGCAGCAGCTCGACGAGCTTCGTCAGGTCGGAGGTCTGGTACGGCCGGAAGCGGAAGATCAGGTCCACCGACTCGGCCGACTCCTTCACCGTGTCCGCCCCGGCCAACACGACCGACTCGGACACCGGCGCGAGGACCGCCCGCACGTCGGCCTCGGTCGTTTCCTTCCCCTTGACGCGGACGGTCATCTTCGCGTCGTGGGCGGCCGGGCCGGTCATCTGCGTGACGGCGCTGGCGACGAGCGCGATGACGCTGAACCCGACGACGGCCGTGTAGAGGTACCCGGCCCCGGCCGCCATGCCGATGACCATGGCGAAGATGACGAACGCCGAGTCGCGGGTGTCCTCGATGACGGTGCGGAACCGGACGACGGCAAGCACGCCGGCGAGGCCGAACGCCCGCGCGATGTTCTGGCCGATCACTTCCGTGACGAGGGCGCAGAGGACGGTGAGCAAGAGAAGGGTGGTCCGCAGCCCCGGCGCGGGCCGGCCCTCGGACCGGGCGAACGTGCGGACGAGGGCGATGCCGAACCCGAGGGCCGTGGCGACGCCGAGGCGGAGGGCGAGGATCAGCGGGTACTCGTCGCCGTTCGGTCCGGGTGCGATCCACCAGTCGCCCATCAGTCGAAACTCCTCGAAATTCAGGCGGTCACGCCTTGCGGAGGGAAATCGTCAGCTCTTGGCCGTCCACTTTCACCGTCGTCGTGTACGTCGCCGACGGCAGCGGGTCGAACGTCAGTTCGACCGCTTGCACGGCCGTCGCGATGGCGTCCCGGTGCGTGCGGATCGCGGCGGCCAGTTCCGCGGACGGCGTGACTGAACTTAAAACGATTTTGTCCGCGAGGTCGAGACCGGCGTTTTTGCGCGCGTCCTGGACGAGCCGGATCACGTCGCGGCTGAGACCCTCGGCCCGCAACTCCGGGGTGATGCGGGTGTCGATCGCGACCTGCGTGCCGCGGTCGGCGACGCCGGCCCACCCGTCCGGGGCGACGTACTCGATGGGCAGGTCTTGCGAATCGAGCAGCACGCCGCCGAGATCGACCGGCCCGGCCCGTAGTCGTTTCGCGAGTTCTTCGGCCGAGATCGCGTTCAGCGCGGCTTCAACTTCCTTCCGCTTCGCACCGATCTTCGCGCCGGCGGTCTTCATTTCTAGCTTCACGCGGGCCGCCAGTGGCGGTTTGTCAACAAAAACCACGTTCTTGACGTTCAGCTCGTCCTGAATCGTTCGAGCGAACTTTTCGAGTACACCGCGGATCGGCTTCGTGTTGCTGTACGCTCGCAACTCCGCGAGCGGCTGACGGACCTTTTGCTTCGCCACGCTGCGGGCTGAACCCCCGAGGGTGACGAGGTCCATGAGCGCCAGCGTGTCCTCGGACAACTTCAGGTCGATCAGCGACTCATCGACCGTCGGGTAGTCCGACAGATGGACGCTCTCCGGGTCGGTCGGCAGCCGCAGGTTCCGCCACATGACTTCGGACAGGAACGGCGTGCAGGGCGCGATCAACTGGCACACCGTCCGCAGGACGGCGTGCACCGTCTGGTACGCGGCCAGCTTGTCCCGCTTCCCGGCGGCAGTCAACTCGGCGTTCTTGCTCCACATGCGCGGCTTGTTCCGCCGCACGTACCAGTTGCTCAACTTCGCGTCCACGAACTCCTCGGTGGCGAGGGCGAACGCCATCACGTCGAACCGCTCGAACGCGGCGCGGGCCGTGCGAACCAGTTCCTGCAGGTCGCTAAGAATCCAGCGGTCGATGTCCGACCGCTCGGCGACCGGCACCGGCGGCAAGGTCGGGTCGTACCCGTCCGGGATCGCGAAATTGACGAACGACCCGCCGTAACAGTTCCACAGCTTGATGTGGAACTTCGCCCGCACCTCGTCCGCCGGCTTCGGGCCGAACAACAGGTTGCTCGCCGGGTTCTGCCGGCAGTACAGCCACCGCATCACGTCCGCGCCGATGGCGCTGTACGGCAGCGTCTTGCCCTTCGGGTCGCGGACCTCGCCGCCCTTGTCCGCAGCGGCGATGAACTCAATCGAGTTACCCGCCGCCTTGTGCATCTCCTCGCCGAACTGATCCTTGACGGTCGCGAACCCGAGCAGCGTCTTGAACGGCGGCTGTTCGCCGTCGCTCATCATGGTGGACAGCGCGAGCAGGGCGTAGAACCAGTTGCGGAACTGGCCGGGGAAGCTCTCGGTGATGAAGTCGGCCGGCCGCCAGTCGGCCGGGAGCGTGCTGTACGCCACGATGCCGGCGTCCAGCCACGGGTTGCCCACGTCCGGCACGCGGTACATGCGGTTGCCGGTCCGCGGGTTCCGCAGCACCACCTTGTCCACCCACGGCCGGTGCGGCGTGTGCCCGTCGAACTCCGCCCACCCCTCGATGGCGCGCTCCCGCAGCTCCTCGCGGCTGCCGATCACCTCGAAGTCGGTCGGGTCCTTCTCGTCCACCCAAATCGGCAGCGCGAGGCCCCAGTAGCGCTTCTTCGAGATCATCCAGTCGCCCATGTTCTTCAGCCAGTCCAGCTCCCGCGCCCGGCCGTTCAGACTCTCGGGCAGGAACGTGACCTGCGTGGTGACCTTCGCGATCTCCGCGCGGAAACTGTACCCGCCGGGCGGCGACTGCGGGTTCGCCGGGTCGAACGCCTGGCCCATGTTGATGAACCACTCGTCCACGAGGCGGTAGAGCAACTCCGTCTTGCACCGCCAGCAGTGCGGGTAGCGGTGGACGTACCGCTCGGTGCCGAAGAGGCGGTCCTTCTTCTTAAGTTCGTCGAACACGGCGTCAGCCGTCGTCGGGTCGGCGGCGTTCTTGCCGGCGAGCGGGCCGAACCCGTGGTGGAAGCAGCCGCCGTCATCGATGGGGGCGATCGGCGGGAGGCCGTTCTGCTTGCCCCAGGCGAAGTCGATGCCGCCGCAGCCGGGGGCCGTGTGAACGATGCCTGTCCCCTCGGACTCGCTCACGTCGTCGCCGCCGGAGATGACGCGGTGCGCCGCCGCGCCGCTCACCTTCGGACACCAGCCGTTCTGTTGAACGATCTTCGCGACCTCTTCCGGGAAGCCGAACTCGGACTGCTGCGCCGACAGGTCGTCGAACGGCCCGGCGTACCGCCAGCCGAGCATCTCCTCGCCCTTCACCTCGCCGACGACCTCGTAGGTCTCGCCCTTGCCGGCCTTCGACTTGAACATCTGCTCGATGCTCGACAGGTTCGGCACGCCGTCGAGCCATTCGCGCTTGCCCTTCTTGGCGGTGGTCTCCGACCCCGTCGCTTCCGCTCCGGGTTCTACGGACGACGCCATGCGGTCCTGCTTGAACACGCCCTTCGCCAGATAGTAGACCTCGCCTTTGAGCTTCACCTTCAAGTACGTCAGCTTTGGGTTGATCGCCGCGCCGACGTTGCTCGTCAGCGTCCACGGCGTCGTCGTCCAGACGAGCAGGTTCTCGCCCGGCTTGTCCAAGAGCGGCAGCTTCACGAAGCAGGCCCGGTGCTCGATCAGCCGGTAGCCTTCCTTCATCTCCTGCTCGGAGATGCCGACGCCGCACCGCCCGCACCACGGCATCACGTCGTACCCGCGGTAGACGAGTTTCTTCGCGAAGCATCTTTTGAGGAACGCCCAGATCGTGTAGTTGTTCCGCTCGGACATGGTGAAGTACGACCGCCGGTCGTCCGGCGACTTCGCCCAGTCCGCGTCGGTCACGTCCCAGTTCATCCACATGCCGAGGCGGATCGACTGGTCGGTCTGCACGCGGGCGAACGTGTTCACGCGGTCCTTGCACGCCTGCACGAACCGGTCGATGCTCGCCTCGACGCTCCCCGGCACGAGCGCCTCGATGTCCCGCTTGCTCTTGAGCTTCAGTTCCTTCTCGACCTCGACCTCGACCCACAGCCCCTGGCAGTCGAACCCGTTCTGGTAGCGGAGGTCGTGCCCAGCCATGGCGAAGTAGCGGTTGTACGCGTCCTTGTACGTCCGCCCCCAGGCGTGGTGGACGCCCATCGGGTTGTTCGCGGTGATCGGCCCGTCGAGGAACGACCACTTCGGCTTGCCGGCGTTGAGTTGCTTGCGCTTCTCGAAGATGCCGCGGTCGGCCCAGAACTTCAGGACGTGGCGTTCCAGGGCGGGGAAATCGGGCGACGGCTCGACCTTCTCGAACGGCATCGGCGGGGACCTCGGCGGCGGTGCGTGAACGGTTAGTGTAGGGGGCGGGGGCGAGCGGTTGCAGTGGCTTGATTCGCCGGAGGAGTTCGGATACTGTTTCGGAAACTCTTCCGAGCTTCTTCATGACGCCCGCCCTGCAACAATTGATCGCAAAGTGCGAAACCCCGTTGGGATTGTTGGGCGTCCTTTTGGCCGCGTGCCGGGAGATGGCGTCTGCCTACGGAACCTGGGTCAGCGACCCGACGACCGCCCCGGTGACGGCGTACTGGGCCGAGCGGGCGGCCGCGACCGTCGAAGGACTGTCGAGCGCCGGGTGGTTGACCGTCGAGGACCACAAGGCCGTCGAGCACTATTTTCTCCGGACGGAAAAGGGGCAGCCCGACCGGACCGAGTGCGTCGTGGAGGCGCGGGCGCTGGCCGAGGCGGTGGAGGAGCGGTTCCACAAGGAATTGGTCCCCCTGTTGCAGGAGGCGTTCGCGCCGCACCGGGCCGTCGGGGCCGGGGACCTGTTCCCGGTCGTGCGGAACCCGCACGTGCCGGCCTGGGTCGGGGCGGCGGGGCGGACGGCCGTGCTCACGCCGTTGCCCGCGTCCCAGGACCCGCCGGTGGACCAACTCGAGCACTTCGGCCTCGGCCCGCCGAAGGGAATGCTGGATGTCGAGGTGGACGTCCGCCTGCGGGCCGTGGCCTGCCCCGTGCCGATCGACCGGCCGCTCCGGCTGGGGGTGGCCGTCCTCAACGGGTCGCCGGGCGAACTCCCGGTCGTCGCGGACTGTCCGTGCGAGGGGGAATTCCTCCTGCGGGACGGCCCCGCGAACCCCGGTTCCCAACTCGAGGCCATGCGGTGCGTGCTCGGGTGGGCGGACCGGCATCGGGTGGACGTTCTGGTCTTCCCCGAACTCTGCACCGACCCGGCGTCCGCCCGGCAGCTGACCGCGGAGTTCGACCGGACGACGAACGTCGGCGTGTGCGTGTTCGGCAGCTACCACGGCCGGGCCGCCGACCTGGACTGGCGGAACACGACCCACGCGCGGGTCCGCGGGAGCGCGGTCCTGCTCACCCACGACAAGCTCGACCGGTTCCAGCTCAAGGCCAAGGCGTCGCCGACGAACAACGACCTGCGGGAGGGGATTCGGACCGGCCGCGGGGTCCGGGTGTACCACGGCAAGGACTGGAGCGCCACGCTGTTGATTTGCAAGGACTTCATGTCCCAGACCGTGCTGCCGCTGGTCACGCTGTTGCGGCCCACCCTGGTCCTCGTCCCGGCGTACACGACCAAGATCGCCGCCCTGTCCAACGCGGCCAACCAGCTGGCGAACGTCGTGCAAACGGTCACCGTGCTGGCCAACGGCCCGGTGCTCGGTCCCGAGCGGGTGGTCGGGGTGTTCGGCGTTCCCCGGACCTATCCCGCGGCCGGGAATCCCGGCCACGCGGGTGCGGTCGTGCAGTTCCCGCAGGACCGAACAACTTTGCCGAGCTTGTGCATCTTCGACGTTGATGTCGGCAAAGAATTGTTCTTGCCGTGAGAACCGGTTGACGATAAGTTGACGAACCAAACGGACAGTCCTAAGAACTGTGACGAAATGGCCCCCGTAGTGCTTGTATCACCGAGATGTCCTTGACGACCGGTTGACACATAAAATGGTCGATGCCCCTGGTTCCGTCCGAAAGGTGATGCCATGACCCTGGAGAGCCTGCCCGATCGACTGGCCGCGGTAATGCGAGACCCGAAGAATCTCACGGTGGTGGGAGGCATTGCCGCAGACTTCGCGACTGAGGTCGCCAAGCCCACCATCGAGTGCGTGATGGGGTTTCGGAAGCACGTCGCGCCGGCCGTGGATGAGTTGGCCGGCCGGCCGGCCGACCCGGAGGCGAACTACGGACGGGGCCTGTTGACCGGGCTGATGATCGTGGCCGGGGTGCTGGAGCGGCTGCTCCAGAACGAGGCGGCCGCGGACCACCGGCGGGCGATGGCCCGCCGGCCGTTGCACGGGGCGATCCTGCGGCTGGTGCGGGGGACGGCGAAGTCGAACAAGGAGTTGAGCGACCGATTGCGGTCCGACGAGGGGCAGGTGTCGCGGGCGGTCCGGGAGTTGACCGAGGCCGACCTGCTCCGGCCGCTCGCCCCCGCCGCGGGCGGGGACGGGCGGAAGAAGTACGTTCGGCTCACCCACCTCGGCCGGCAACTCGTCGGCGCGCCGGCCCCCGACCTCGACGACCGGGAGCGGGCCGAGGACCGGGAGCGGGCCGGGGCGCGGGCCCGGCTCATCCGGAGTTGCCGGGCCGCCCTGTCCACCAACCAGACCGGGGAGCCTTCGCCGGTCGCCGCCCCGGACGCCCCCGACCCGCCGGAAGACGCCAAGCGGCAGGTCGTCCGGGTCCGGAAGCGGAACCGGTCCAACCGAAACGACGTCGTGTCCGTCTAGCCTGGGGGGCACCGCCCGTGGAAACCCGGTCCGTCGAAGCCACCACGATCCGCATCTTCGAGCGGGATCACCTCCCGTTCTGGGACTTGCTCTCCCGCGACGTCGTCGACGGGGTGACGGAGGCGTTCCGGTTCGAGGACGTGGACACCGGCCAGGACGCGGACGACCCGGCCCTGACGTTCTCCCGCGGCGGCCTGGACCCGAACGACTCGGACCGCCGCCGGGCCGTCCGCTCCCTGACGATCGACGACCGGCGGATCGAGGTCGTCGTTTCGGACCCGGACGGCCACGCCGCCGTCGGCCGGTTCCTGCGGAACTTCGCCGCGGTCGCCGGCGAACTCACGGGCGGGCCGGCCGGCTGGCTCGACCGGTTCCAAACGGAAACCGCGAACACCGTCTGGGTCGGGCAACTCAAGATCGACCCGCTGCACCTGCTCGACCCCCGCGTCCGGGCGGCCGCCCAGCGGGTCCGCCGCGACTGCAAGACGCCCCAGTACGACCCGCTGCTGTCCCTCAAGGGGCTGAGCTTCCGCCTCACGTTCAACATCACCGACCCGAAGCTGCTGGAGTCGTCCGTGTACTTCCGCGACCGCGAGTTCCGGCTGGAGCCGCGGTTCGGCGTGCCGGCCGAGGAGCGGGCGTGGTTCTCCAGCAGCCCGCTCCCGTCCGACCAGCACCTCGCCCTCCTCGAGCAGATCGAGACCGAGTACGCGCAAAAGTGACGGCGGCCGCCGTCCGTATCATGTCCGGATGAGCGCACACGACCTGAACGCCTGGCGGGACGCGGCCGTCGAGGCGGCCCGCCGCGGGGCGGCGGAACTCGAGAGCTGGCGGGGCCGGTTCACCGTCCGCGAGAAGTCCCGGGCCGACCTCGTCACCGACGCCGACACCGCCTCCCAGCGGGTCATCAAGGACTACCTCCTCGGCCGCTTCCCGGACCACCACTTCCTCGGCGAAGAAGACTCCGTCGGCAAGTCCCTCGACGAACTCAAGGCCGCCGCGACCGCCGCCCCGACGTGGGTGGTGGACCCGCTCGACGGCACGGCCAACTACGCCCACGGGCTGCCGTGCTACGCCGTGAACGTCGCGCTCATGGCCGGCGGCGAGATCGTCGTCGGCGTCACGCTCGACCCGCGGCTGAACGAGCTGTTCGTCGCCGCGAAGGGCGGCGGGGCGTTCCTCAACGGCGTGCCGATCCGCGTCAGCGACGTGGCCCACGTCCGCGACGGCCTCATCGCCACCGGGTTCCCGGCGAGCTACCAGGCGCAGCTGCACAACCTCGAAGCGTGGAAGCGGGTGTCGTCCCACGCACAAGGGCTGCGGCGGACCGGCTCGACGGCCATCAACATGGCCTACGTCGCGGCCGGGCGGTTCGACGGGTACTGGTGCTACGACAACTGGCCGTGGGACGTGGCCCCCGGCGCGATCCTGATTCAAGAAGCGGGCGGGACGATCACCAGCAGCGACGGGTCGCCGTTCACGCCGTTCCGGATGGACCTGATCGCGTCGAACGGCCGCACGCACGAGGAGTTGAAGCGGGCGCTGGCGGGGTCGTAAGGGGTTAAACGCACCCGGCCCGGCGAGGGACTCGCCGGGCCGGGCTTCGATCGCGGGGCTATCGGTTACAGCAAGCGCAGGTCGTCGATCGCGGCCTGGGCCGTCTCGGCCGCGGCCAGTTGCGTCAGCAACTCGCCCGTGCCGACCCGGCCGGCCGCCTCGGCCGCCACGTCCGTCCGCACGTCCGGCAGTTCTTTCACCGCCGCCAGCAGCTTCGCCAAGTCCGTCGTCGGCGAGAATGAGGTTCCGGTCACGGTTCCCCCCTTCGCGTCTCCAGGGACCGCCGCGACCCGCTGCGTCGCGTCCGTCGAGATCGTACCTGTCGGGATATTCGTCGCTGTCTGAATCTGCATCGCATCACCATTCAGTCACGGCCACAGATGGATTGTTCGGGTCTGGGCAGAGGTCTTATCGAAGGCGACGGACGAAGTTTGACATTATTTTTACCGCGCACAACTTTCCCCGTTGTTTCTTCGACATTCATGCCGGAACGAACTACGTTTCATACTCAACCTGACCGTGAGTCCCCAGTCACGATGTCCGACGTTACCCAGCCTACCCCGGCCCGCCCGTCGCTCGGCTTTTATGCCGTGCGTGTGGTCGCGCTCGTCGGCTGCCTCGGCGGCGGGCTGGCCGCGGGCACGCTCTTCGCACCCAAATCGAAAGAGAAGGTCGAAGAACCGGTTCGAGCGAAGGTCGTCGAGCCGCTCGACGAGCGGATCGACCGGCACATCCGCAACGGCGAGTTCGCCGAGGCCCGCGCCCTCTGCCAGCCGGACGACGAGCTGCCCGCCGAGCCGTGGCTGGCGTACCGGTTGGCCGTTTGCCTGGAACGCCTCGACCGGTGGCGGCCGGCCGCCGCCGCGTACGACGCCGTCGCCGGCAAGAGTTCGGAGCGGCTCTGGGCGAACGCGACGCTCGCCGTCGCCCGCTGCCGGCTGGCGAACGGCGCGACCGACGACGCGGACGCGACGCTGCAACAGGTCGAGCACCTCGGCGGCGCGGTGGACGAGGCCGTGCTGGACGAGCGGACGCGGCTGCGGGCGTGCGTCGAGTACACCCGGCTCGGCGTGCCGCGGACGGCCGACCCGTTCGACCCGGCGGCGCTCGCGTGGCCGCCGGTCGTGGACCGCCGGGACGACCGGGACATCTGGCTGCCGCCGGTCCCGGCGACGCCGGCGGACCCGGTCCCGACCAAGACCGTGCCGATCGCCGTCCCGCCGCCGGCCGCGCACCCGGCGGCCCCGCGGGAGCGGGTTCGCGAGTCCCTGCGGAAGGTGTTGGAGACCCAGGACCACCCGGCCGTGCGGCTGACGCTGGCGAACTTCGACGCCCAGGACGGGGCGTGGGCGGCGGCGGTGCCGGTCTACCGGCAGCTGATCGAGGACGCGCCGGACGCGGCGGAGGCGAAGCTGGCGGCGTACAACCTCGGCCTCGGCCTGTTGCGGGCCGGGGCGACGGCCGCGGCCCGCGAGGCGTTCCTCGGCGTCGTGGACCGCGACCCCCGCGGGCCGTGGGGCGAACTCGGCCGGTACTGGGTCGGCCGCGCCGCCCTCGACGGCGGCGACCCGGCCGCGGCCGTCCGGCCATTCCGCGCCGCGACCGCGGGCAAGACCCGCCGGGTCCGGGCGGCCGCGTCGTTCGCCCTGACCGCGTGCTACCTGCTGACCGGCCAGGACGCCGCCGCCGAGCGGGAGGGCCGGAGCATCCGGCCGGAGGCGTCCGACACGTCCGTCGGCGTCGGCGACCTGCTCGACCACGTCTGGCGGTACCGCACGACGCCGTCGCCGCTGCGGGCCGAGCAACTCGCCGACGCCCTCCGGGGGGCGGGCGACCTGCGGCCCCTCGGCCCCGCCGGGGTGTACCTTTCGGGGCGGTTGCTGGAAGAAATTGGAAATTCTTCAGAAATGGCCGCGCTGTTCGACGCGGCCGCCGCCGAGTACCGCGGCCCGTGGGTCGTGCGGATGACGCTCGCCGCCGGGGAGCACTGGGATTCCGGCGGGAATCGCGCGAAGGCCCGGTCCCGCTACCTCGCCGTGGCGGCCATCGAGCCGGCCGGGTTGGGGCGGCGGGCGGAACTGAATCTGGCCCGCATGGCGGCCCGTGAAGGAAATGGGAAGGAATGCCTGGGCCGTTGCCTTCGATTATGGAAGGACGGCCCGGCCGACCCGGACGCGGTGCTGCTGGTGATGGCCCGCGGGTTCGAGTTGACCGGGGACTACGCGGCCGCCGCCGCGTGCTTCGCCGGGAGAGAGCCGAAGTTCGAGTGACCGTTGCGCCCCGCCCCCGCCGGATGTTGCCCATGACCGATACACAGTTTTCGATGAACAACCGCATGTTGACCGCCGAGTACGACCTGTCGAAGGCCCTCACGCTGCAGACCGGGACGGCCCGGCTCATCAGCACGCTGTTGGACGCGTCCGTCGTCCTGCCGGAGGAGTGGGACGAGATGCCGGTGCTGGCGAAGGCCACCGTCGTCGAGGAAACGTCGCTCAACAACGTCGTCAACAAGCTCGTCGAGCACCGGCTGCTGTCCGCGTTCCAGGCGGAGATGGTCCGGGACGGCCGCACGGACGAGCTGACCGTCGGCCCGTACCGGCTGCTCGAGCCGCTCGGCCAGGGCGGGATGGGCATCGTCTACCTCGCCGAGCACGTCCACCTCCGCCGGCGGGTGGCGCTCAAGATGACGATGCAGCTGATCGACGGCCACCCGCGGCTGATCCACCGGTTCTACGCCGAGGCCCGGGCCGTCGCCCGGCTGAACCACCCGAACATCGTCGCCTGCCTGGACGCCGGCCGCCACCAGACCGGCAAGAACGGCCGCCAGTTCGCCGACTACTACGCGATGGAGTACGTGCCGGGGCAGGACCTCGACACGCTCGTGCGGAACTCCGGCCCGCTGCCCGTCGGCCGGGCGGCCGACCTGTTCCGCCAGGTCGCCGACGCGCTGGCCGAGGCCCACCGGCACGGCCTCGTCCACCGCGACCTGAAGCCGTCGAACGTCATCGTCACCCCGGACTGGCAGGCCAAGCTGCTCGACTTCGGCCTCGCCCTGCACCCGCGGCACCAGATGACGGAACCCGGCACGCTGCTCGGCACGGTCGGGTACATGGCCCCGGAGCAGGCCCGCGACCCGCACGCCGTGGACGGCCGGGCCGACCTGTTCGCCCTCGGCGCGACGTTCTTCTGGGCCTTGACCGGCCGCGAGCCGTACCCGGAGACCGGCAACCCGATCAGCGACCTGACCCGGCGGCTGACGACCGACGCCCCGGACGTGCGCATCGCCCGGCCGGAACTACCGGGCGACCTGGCCGACCTCGTCACCCAGTTGATGGCCGTGGACCCGGACAAGCGGTACCCGTCCGCGGCGGCCGTCTCGACGGCCCTGCAGCCGTTCGTCCGGTGGACGCACGCCACGAACACGGACACGAACTCGGACGGCGGCCGCCGCACCCGCGTCATGGTCATCGACGCGGACCAAACGTCCCGGACGCTCATCTCCACCCTGCTCGACAGCGAGTTCAACGTCCACCAGACCGGCGACGGCCGGGAGGCGCTGAAGCTGTTGGAGAAGAAGAACTACGACCTGATCGTGTTCGACGCCCCGCTGGTGGGCTGCTCGACGCAGGACCTGATCTCCAGCGCCCGGCGGCAGGGCGGCGAGCAGCCGGTGATGGTCATGGCCCTGTCCGGGTCGATGCCGGTGTCGGCGCTCAGCGGCCTGGTGTCCGTCGGCGTGGACGACTTCATGTCCAAGCCGTTCGCCCCGATCGAGCTGCGGTCGCGGGTGCGGGCGCTGATGGGCCGGCGGGAGACGCTGCACACGAAGCGGTTCGTCACCGAGACGATGCGGGTCGGGTTCGACGCGCTCTTGCGGACCCCGGCCCCGCCGCCGGCCGTCGCGTCCGTCAACCCGTGGGACCTGATGACGGTGACGATGTCCCGCCTCCTGGTGGACGCCGGCTACCTCGCGCCGGGCTACCGGTCGCGGGTCGCCCGGTACGTCCGGGCGCTGTCCCAGACGGTGGAATCGACCGGCGAGTACGCCCGGCTGAAGGACGCCGGCTACGTGAACCTACTGGCCAGCTCCGCCGCGCTGTACGACCTCGGGATGCTGGTCATCCCGAGCGGGCTGGCGCTGAAGCCGGGGAAGCTGGACGAGGACGAGCGGTGCGTCGTCGAGACGCACCCGACGGCCGGGGCGGAGATTCTGAACGGGCTGAGCGAGAAGTTCCCGTCCGAGACGGCGGCGGTCGCGCTGGCGGCGGAGTTGGTCCGCGGCCACCACGAGCGGTGGGACGGGACCGGCTACCCGGACCGGCTGGCCGGCACCGACATCCCGCTGTCGGCGCGGGTCATCGCGCTGGCGTCCGTGTACGACAGCCTGCGGTCGCGGCGGCCGTACCGCCCGGCGATCACCCACGTCCGCACGACCCGCGTGCTGACGGCCGAGTCCGACGGCCGGTTCGACCCGGTGCTCGTCGCCGCGTTCAACACGGCCGCGGCGAGGTTCGACCAGATTTACAACGACTACCCGGTGTGACCCCGTGCCGCCACCCTTGTCGAGGCTTTGCGAGACACCTCTTGTTCCCTCCCCCCTGGGGGGGGAGGGTTAGGGAGGGGGTGAGCGCGTCCCGCCCGGTGAGGATCGCGTCGGAGGGAGGGAACTCGGGGGGGGGGGGGGGCCCGGCCCCGCGCCCCCCCGCCG
>NZ_JCABYM010000074.1:0-46092 GCF_059499385.1 Limnoglobus sp.
GCGGCCCCCCCCCCCCCCCCGCGGGATTCGCGCGGCGTACGCGAGCCTCACGGCGGTAGGTAGGTCTACCCCCCTCCCTACCCCTCCCCCCCAAGGGGGGAGGGGACAAGAGTTGCCGACGGTGGCGGTCTCCGTCGTCACCCCCGACGGCACGGCCGCCCTCCGCGAACAACTCGCCGCGGTCGTGAAGTCCCTCTCGCGGTCCGCCCTCGCGCCGAGCCAGAGCCGCTGCCGGCATCACGTCGAGGCCGCGCTCGACGCCCTCCGGCGGGCGCACGGGCACGTCCTTCAGGACGACCCCCAGGAACTGCTCGCTTTGGAACTCCGCACGGCCCTCGACCAACTGGGGGAGATGGTCGGCGCGGTGTACACGAACGACTTGCTCGACCGCATCTTCAGCCGCTTCTGCATCGGGAAGTAGCCGGCCCTTTGCCCGCCACGACCTCCGAAAGTATCGAACCATCGGGGGTTCTCGGGGACAACGCGATCAACGAGCGCTACGTCCTGTCCTCCGCCCGGAAGCCGGCCGCGCGTGTTCGGCCTGGATTCTGTCACATCCCCCGCCCGGCCCGACAAGTCTACTTCGGGTGACGTGCTCGACGACCTGATCCGGCGGGCCGTCGTCGGGAGGGTCCGCTGTTGGACGGAAATGCTTTCGGACCCGGTAAATCAGTTGCTGCGGGTCTTGACAGGCGAGACGACCTCGGTTCAACTTGTCCGAGATTGGAACGTGCATCCGAAAACGATCAACCGACGGGTCGCCGACTTCCGCGCCCGCGCCGCCCACGCCTTGAGGGAGCTGGCCCCGTGACAATCGACCTCGTCTTCCCCGCCCGCGGCGACGCCGTGGCCGTCGATCACGCCTACCCGCTGTACGCCGCCCTGTCCGGCCTCGTGCCGCAGTTCCACGACCCGGCAACTGCCCTGCGGTTCGCCCCGCTCACCGGCGACCCGGCCGGCGACGGCCGCCTGCGGCTGACCGACCGCTCCTGCCTGCGGGTCCGCGTCCCGGACGACGCCGTGCGGGTCGTGCTGCCGCTGGCCGGCCAGCGGCTGGACGTGGGCGGCCGGCCGGTCCGGCTGGGCGTGCCGTCGGTCCGCACGCTGACCCCGGCCGCGAGCCTGGTGGCCCGGCTGGTGACGTTCAAGGGCGCGGACGGGCCGGACCCGTTCCTGGCGACGGCCCGCGCGAAGCTGGCGGCGCTCGGCGTGTCCGGCGAGCCGGGCCTGCCGGTCCACCTGGACGGCGACCGGGCCGGCGAGCCGGTGCGGCGGGTGGTTCGGATCAAGGGGGCAACGATCTGGGGCTACGCGCTGGTGGTGTCGGAGTTGTCGGCCGCGGACTCGCTGACGTTGCAGGCCCACGGCCTCGGCGGCCGCACGCAGCTGGGCTGCGGGTTCTTCGTCCCGGCACGGGGGGTGGGGTGATGGACTCGAACAAACTTTGGGCGAAGAAGCCATTCTTTGGGTCCGCCCCGTCGGTCGTCGAGCACTGTTCGGACGTGCGCGATGCAGCCGAGATGGTGTGGAAGCTTACGGCGTCGGATTTGGCAGCCGCACTCGGCCCGTCATGTTCGATAGGCGACATGGCATCGCACTTATTGGCCGCAACAACGCTTCACGACTTCGGCAAAGTGAATTCCGCGTTCCAACAAATGCTTCAAACGCATGGGACGCGACAACCCGTCCGCCACGAGATCGTGGCCGCTTGGCTGCTGACGGACGATGCCGTCCTCGGGCGATGGTTCCAAACCCTCGGCCCCGTCGAGGCCGTCTGGCCGATCATCTGGGCCATCGCCGGACACCATCTGAAGATGAGTGATCCGAAGCACGCCGGCAAGCCCGGTCAGCCGCCGCCATTGTTCGTCTTGGGGGATACGCCCGACGAGGTAACGATCCCTTTGGCCGCGGTGGAATCTCTATTCCGAGATGCGATGACTGCGCTCGGTCCGAACCAAGCGTTGCCGCCCCTCGGGGAACTTCGCTTCCGCACCCTCGACAACTTAGAGCAGCGAATCGACGACTACGTGGATGCTTCGATCCGTGCGTGGACAAAACTCGGCAAGGCAAGGGAGGTGAAACTCCGTACTGCCGTGTTGAAGGCGTTTCTCATCGCGGCGGACGTAGCTGCCTCGGCCCTGGAGCGAACTGGTCGCCGGCCGGTCGATTGGATACCCGAGGCCCTCGGCACCCGGATCGAAGCACGGACACTTGATTCCGTAATCGCAAAAGGCACAAAAGGGCAAGAGCCGCTCGAATTCCAGAAGCAAGTCGGCACGGCAGCGTCGGCCGCCGTTGTCATCGCCGGCTGTGGCAACGGGAAGACAACGGCCGCGTACCTGTGGGCGCGGCGGCACGCCGTCGGTCGGAAGCTTTGGTTCACGTATCCGACAACGGGCACGGCGTCCGTCGGATTCGAAGATTACGTCTTTCGACAACCGGAACTCCAGGTCGTGCTGATTCACGGTCGTTCAAAAGTGGACCTCGTGGCAATGCAGGGAACGAAGGAAGACGACCGCGACGAGGAAGCCTTACGGTTGGAATCGCTCGAATCTTGGAAGTCGCAGGCCATCGTCTGCACGGTAGACACCGTCCTCGGCTTACTCCAGAACCAACGGCGGCCGCTGTTCTCGTTCCCTGCGCTCGCGGCCGGGGCGTTCGTGTTCGATGAAATCCACAGCTACGACGCCCGGATGTTTGGCTGCCTGTTGCGATTTCTGAAGACGTTTCCCGGCCTACCCGTGTTGCTCATGAGCGCGTCCATTCCCCCGGCTCGGCTGGTCGCGATTAAGGCCACGCTCGGCGACCGTGCAGGCGACGAGATTCGTGGCGACCCCGCGCTGGAGGGCTACAAGCGTTACCATCTCGAACCAGGGGCGTCGGCCGAAGCGTGCCAAGAGTCGGTGAAGGCCAAACTCACGGAGAAGAAAAAAGTCCTTTGGGTGTGCAACACCGTCGGGGATGCAATCCGGATCGCGCAGGAAGCCCGAACGTGGGCCGGTGTCGAACCGATCGTTTACCATAGCCGGTTCCGGTACCGCGACAGGGTGAACCGCCAACAAGAATTGATCCGGGCGTTCAAGTCCCCAGGAGCCGTCCTCGCGGTCACGACACAGGTGTGCGAGATGTCGCTCGACATCAGCGCGGACCTGCTCGTCACGGCCGAGTGCCCGCTCCCGTCGTTGGTGCAACGCCTCGGCCGCCTGAACCGCTATGCGACGGCCGACGACCCGGGGCTTTGCCTCGTCTATCCGTTCACCGGCGACCCGTACAACGAAGACCCGAAGCACGCGGCGACCCGCGGCAATTTTCGTGTCGAGATGCAAGCGACCCGTACGACGGTGGCCGAGCTTGGTGGACGCCCGTGTAGTCAGAAAGACCTCGCCGAGCGGTTAGACGCGATGTTCGTCGATGAGGAATTTGAAGAAGGCTCCGCGTGGCTCGACGGGGGCTGGGTGACCGTGCCGGCTCACGTTCGGGATGCGGGCGCGAGTGTCACGGTCGTTCGCGAGGAAGACTTGGCCGCGGTCGAGGCGGAACTCGGACCGGGACACGCGAAGCCGGCGCGATGGAGTTTCCAGTCGTTGGTGCCGTGGAGCATTCCGATGAACTCGCCGGGGCGCTTGCGGACGAATCGGCCACCGGCCGGCGGCTACCCGGTCGCGGCGGCAGGAACCATTGCCTATTGCGAAAAGGAGGGGGCCACATGGCAGACGAATGCAAACTAACGTGGAACCTGTCTGACGACGGTATGGACATGTTGGAACGGGCCGGGCTGGCGGGGTTGTACATGGCCCTGCAAGCGGCGGACGACAAGGATCGCGATCTTTCCCCGCTGTCGTGGGAGTTGAAACCCGACTCCGTGACGGCGCGTTGGGTCGGCCCGGCTCGGCCGGCGTTCGAGAAGCTGATCGAATGGGCATGGCAGGTTACGAAGAAAGACGGCGTGCTGTACCTACCAGGGGTGCACGACACTCACGAGCGCGACAATTTTTACCTCCGTGTGCCGACGCACACCGGAATCATGCGGACTTTCCTACAGCACACTAACGTACAGCCGAAAGGTGAGCCGGTCCAAAAGATTGTTCAGTTGGAGGACAACCGGGAAATCAGCGTGTCGTATCAACCGCCGATCATT
Organism: Limnoglobus sp.; assembly: GCF_059499385.1. Classification (NCBI taxonomy): domain Bacteria; kingdom Pseudomonadati; phylum Planctomycetota; class Planctomycetia; order Gemmatales; family Gemmataceae; genus Limnoglobus; species Limnoglobus sp. Next base: position 4,139 of record NZ_JCABYM010000074.1, read on the forward strand.
CGCCCGCCCAAAGTAAAGGAAGGGGCAGCCCCCACGCCGGTAGCCGAGCCGAAGAAACTCCTCAAGCCCGCGAAAGACGTTGGCGAACTGTTTGACCGCAAGGGGGCGTTCCGAACGGAGGTGGTCGAACTCTCGAATTGGGTTTATCCCGGAATTGCCGGCCGGTACGGGGGCGAAGGGGCCTGGAAGGGGATGCCCGAGCGAGCCGTTCTCCTCATGTTGGCCCCCACGGTCTGCTTGTTCCAGCGCCTGCAGGGAGAGGGCGGCAATTGGGTGTTCGTCGTCCCGGACGTACGCGACCTGGAAGACTTCGCCCCGACACGACGGCGGATGGCTCTCAACGCCGACTTCGTGGATGTTGCGAGCATGGGGGACGCAGGGTTGCAGTTCTTCGCCGAGTACTCGTCCAAGAAGCCGCGGCGGTCCCTCGCAGGTTGCCGCGTCGTGGCGATGGGCAAGGTCGGGTACTACGCCAGCCAGAGCATCCGCAAGGCGGTCCTCGACGTAACCGCGGACCAGCACCAGGTAGATCGCTATCGCCTCCTTCACCAACAGTTCCCGAACGTCTACGTGCCCCCCCGCACCGAGGAGACGAATACCGAGTCGGACGTCAAGCGGAAGAAACCAGCAAAGGCAAAGAAACCGGCCGACGAGCCGCCGCAGGCGGCGGGGTTCATTAAACTCCCGGCCGCCCGCGGCCGGATCGCCGACAACCTCGTCAATCGTCGGCCGTGGTACGAGAGCTTGCACGTGCCCCAATCTTGGGACTTGGCCGAGATGGAGCGACAGCGGAAGAAGTCCCCCGGCAAATCAATCGAACGGCTGTGGTTTGAGGCCCTCTGCTACCAAAGGAGCAAGCTAATGAAGCTCATCCGGGAAGAAGCTATGTGGGATACGGAGGCCGAAAAGGTCTTCGTCGAAGCGTTCTGGGAAGTAATGGATTCCCTTTACGCGCAAGAGGCAGCGGCGACAGAGCGAGGTGGAAGCCGAACCATCATGGATCGGTTCGAGGACCTAAACGACGACATCCGCCGCAAGCTCACGCAAGCGAAGACGCGGACCCTTCTCCGTGCGGCACTGTCCGACTTGTTCGCTAAAGCCGGGCGGCAGAAGACGATTCGGACCCATCCGGCAGCGATTTGGCGACTCATCGATCACCCGGACCATTGGCGGAAGGGCCGCGACCTGGCACTCCTCGCCCTGTCGAGTCACCGCAAGAAGGAAGACCGTGAATCCCCCACCAACAAGAACGGAGCCTAACCCATGACAATGCACTTGTTCGGAACGATCATCACCGCCCAGGCGGTCGCCCACAACAACCGCGGCGAGTCCGAGGGGACGGTGTCCACACTTCAAAAAGTGATCCGAAACGGCGACCTCTACTCGACCGTAAGTAGCGAGGCCATCCGTTATGCCCTCCGGGAGAGCTGGTTGGCCGACCCGAAGCTCAAGCTCAACCGCAAGGTGTCGCACGACGGCAACGAGTGGGAGGACAAGGAGTTCAAGAAGCCCGAGGACTACATCGACAACGACGTGCTCGGGTACATGCACGCGAAGAAAGAAACGGTCAGCCGCCGCGGCATCCTGGAGATCAGTCGGGCGGTTAGCACGACGCCGTGGCCGGGCACTGTGTCCGCGCACTTCGCGTCGGCCGGGTCCAACCCTGCGGTCGCCGCGGACAACCCGATCCCCTACCAGTGCGAGGTTCACGACACCCGCTATCAGTACACGTTCGCGCTAACGCCGGACGCGTTGCTGAAGGACAAGAAGGCCCGGACCGAGAAGACCCTGCTCTCAATCCAGAACCTTCGCCGCCCGGCCGGGAACCACGCCCGATTCCTGTACGACTTCGCGCCCGAGGCCGTCGTTCTCCGGTGGACCACGGATCCGGCCCCGCGGATGATGTTCTGCTTCGAGCAGGCCGAGAGCGGCACGCTCACGTTGGCTAGGTTGGCCGCCCGCGTGAAGGGCGGGGACATCGACCCGAAAGAACTCGCCGTCGGCACGGCCGAGGGCGTCGCCGGGTTGGAAGAATTGAAGGCCCTCGGCGTGCCCACCCACGCCGGCGTGAAGGCCGCGTTCGCCGACATCCTGGCCCGAATCAGTGCCGACAAGTCTATCAAGTGACGGAGGAGTACATGATGACTTCGCCACCGATCCGGGTAGAAGTGCCGGTTTGCGCCTTCCGCCCGTATGCCTCCCGCGAGTACCAGGACACGTTCCCGGTTCCGACCCCGTCGAGTGTGTACGGCATGTTGCTCTCACTGCTCGGCGTACCCCGCGAGGAAAAGGCCCGGCATCGTGGGGCTGAGATGGCGCTCGCCGTCGCTCGACTGCCCGGCCGGTCGAAGGTCTTCCGGAAGCTCCGCCGCGGCAGCGACCTGGAGAACACCCGACCGGACTATCAGGACTTGCTCATGGACTTAACGCTGTGGGTGTGGCTGCGTCCGGGGGCCGACGCCGCCGAGCCGCCGCTGTCCCAGCGCGTGCCGACAGCCCTCTTGCCTCCTCACGCCGTCACCCGATCCGGCGGGTTGTCACTCGGCGAAAGTAGCTACCTCGTGGATACTGTCGTGACCGACCCCAATCCACCGGACCGCCTCGTGTTCCTTACGCCCAACGAGCATGGCTTCTTTTCCATTCCCATTTGGGTCGATCACCTCGAAAGGGCCAACACCGTTCTCCGCCGGTTTGTGATTTCTGACCCCATTCCTGTCAAAGACGGCTTGGAAGCCGCCTGGTTCCGCGTCGGAGGATAACCCCCCATGCTCCCGCTCCCCGTCCTCGACTCGCACCGGCCGCCGGTGCGGGTCATGGCCCTGCACGCCCTCGCGTACTGCGAACGCCTCTTCTACCTCGAAGAGGTCGAACAAATCCGCGTCGCCGACCACCGCGTCTTCGCCGGCCGGCAACTGCACGCCGCCCTCGACGCCGACGACGAGGGGGAGGCCACCGCCCTCGACCTCGCGTCCGACGCCCTCGGCCTCGTCGGCAAGGTCGATTGCCTCCGCCGCCGGGACGGGTCGTACCTCCCCTACGAGCACAAGCGCGGCCGCCCCGCCCGCGACGCGGCCGACCAGCCGGCCGCGTGGCCGTCCGACCGGTTGCAACTCGTCGCCTACGCCGTGCTGCTCGAAGAGGCGTTCGGCCAGCCGATCCCGGAAGGGCGCATCCGCTACCACGCGGCGAACGTCACCGTGCGGGTCCCCATCGACGACGACGCCCGCGCCGACCTGCGGGCCGCCATCGGCCGGGCGCACGAACTTCGCGAGTCGCTCGACCGGCCGCCGGTCACGGAGAACCCCCGGCTGTGCGAGAAGTGCTCGCTCGCCCCGGTCTGCCTTCCCGAAGAAGTCCGGCACGACCGCGAGCCGGAGCGGGACGTGGTCCGGCTGTTCCCGCCGGACCGGGACGGCACGACGCTGCACGTCGTCGCCCAAGGCACGGCCGTCGGCGTGAGCGCCGACTCGCTGGTGGTGAAGCCCCGCGAGGGGCCGGACGTGAAGCACCCGGCCCGCGGCGTCGAGGCGGTCCTGTTGCACGGGTTCACGCAGATCAGCACGCAGGCGATCCGCAAGTGCGCCGAGCACGGCATCGGCGTCCACTGGCTGAGCGTCACCGGCTACCACACGGCCAGCCTCGTGCCGACGGCCGGGCAGGTCCAACGACGGATCCGCCAGTACCGGGCGCTGACGGACGAAGACACGTGCCTGCGGCTGGCGCGGGCGCTGGCGGCCGCGAAGGTCGAGGGCCAGTACCGCTACCTGATGCGGGCCAGCCGCGGCGACGAGGAGGCGCGGGCGGCGATCCAGACCGCGCTGAATTCGATGCAGCCGATCCTCGCGCAAGTCCCGGACGCGGGGAGCCGGGACACGCTCCGCGGGCTGGAGGGGTCGGCGGCCGTGCATTACTTTTCCGCGCTGCGGCGGCTGCTCGGCCCGCAGGTCCCGGAGGCGCTGCACTCCGCCACCCGGTCCCGGCGGCCGCCGCAGGACCGGTTCAACGCCGCCCTCAGCTTCGGGTACGGGCTGTTGCACACGGCCGTCATGCGGGCGGTGCTGGCGTCCGGGCTGGAGCCGGCCCTCGGGTTCTTCCACACGCCCCGGTCGGCCGCGTACCCGCTGGCGTTGGACCTCATGGAGCTGTTCCGCGTCACCCTGTGGGACATGCCGCTGGTCGGGTCGCTCAACCGCGGGCAGTGGGACCCGGACGGGGACTTCACGGTCACCCGCACGAAGGTCTGGCTGTCCGACGCCGGCCGGAAGAAGGCGATCGGCCTGTTCGAGGACCGGCTTCAAGAATCGTGGAAGCACCCGGTGTTGAACTACTCCTTGAGCTACGCCCGCACGATCGAGCTGGAGGCCCGGCTGTTGGAGAAGGAGTGGACGGGCGAGCCGGGCCTGTTCGCGTGCAGCCGGCTCCGCTAACGGACGGGGTGTGGAATGACCGATGCCAAGTGGTGGCTGGTGTGTTACGATGTCCACGACGCGGCCCGGCTGCGGAAGTGTGCGAAGCACATGGAGGGGTACGGGGTGCGGGTGCAGTACTCGGTGTTCCGGTGTTGGATGACGCGGCGGGAGGTCGAGCGACTGCGGTGGGAGTTAACGGAGTTATTGAAGACGGACGACGACGTGATGTTGATCCCGCTGTGCGGCGGCTGCGTGTCGGGAATCGTGGGCATACACGGCATGGACCGTCCCCCGGACTGGACGGCGGAGCCGCGGCGGCACACGATCGTGTGAGTCACGCACCGCCGGCCGTCGCCGGGTACGCGGCGGCGAACCGGGTCGAACCATTGCCGTAGCAAGCGGTAACGATCTTTGACAACGCGACTCGGTGCATGACGAGGTCGATTTTCCGCGATTTGAAGCTGTCCTAACCCAGCTTATGCGGTCTTGGTCGTGACATTCGGGACCGGATCGAGGGTTGCTTGAAAGGAGGTGAGGCAAACGGCTGCTACTTCAGTAGTTAAGAGATCGCGTGACGAAATCAGTGACGCCTTCGGGCGTTGAGCACACGGGACCGGGGTGTGCGGCCACGACGGACCCGGCCCACCGTGACGAAATCAGTGACGCCTTCGGGCGTTGAGCACGACTTCTGGACGGAGGTGGCGGGCGGGGCGCGGTCCAGTGACGAAATCAGTGACGCCTTCGGGCGTTGAGCACGGGTACGCCCCCGGCAAGGACTGGACCCCGTTCCCTGTGACGAAATCAGTGACGCCTTCGGGCGTTGAGCACCCGGGCAAACAGGTTCCGCAGCCGGCCGCCGTCACTGTGACGAAATCAGTGACGCCTTCGGGCGTTGAGCACTCCGTGTACCCGAACGACGATAGCGCGCCGTTCACCGTGACGAAATCAGTGACGCCTTCGGGCGTTGAGCACCCTAGGAGATTGAAGTGCAACAGAAAGCGTTTGTCGTGACGAAATCAGTGACGCCTTCGGGCGTTGAGCACCTTGAGCAACTAGCTAATGCTTTGGAGCGGACGCGTGACGAAATCAGTGACGCCTTCGGGCGTTGAGCACTTGCTGTTCGTCAGCTCGACCGGGCCGGTGTTCTGCAGTGACGAAATCAGTGACGCCTTCGGGCGTTGAGCACGTCCCCGACGACGAACTCGAACGGGTGGCACGGTGTGACGAAATCAGTGACGCCTTCGGGCGTTGAGCACACGCCCTTGCTGTTGGTTTCGACTTGGGTTCTGGCCCGTGACGAAATCAGTGACGCCTTCGGGCGTTGAGCACCTGTTCCTCGACGGGGACAAGGCGACGAACAACACGGTGACGAAATCAGTGACGCCTTCGGGCGTTGAGCACTTCGCCGCCACCTCCGCCTTCGCGAGGACGGCCTGGTGACGAAATCAGTGACGCCTTCGGGCGTTGAGCACGACAGCCCCTCGGCCGCCGCGTCCCCGTAGTCGCTGTGACGAAATCAGTGACGCCTTCGGGCGTTGAGCACCCGACCAGAGCAAGGAACACGACGCGAACGATGTCGTGACGAAATCAGTGACGCCTTCGGGCGTTGAGCACCCTCACTTCTTCGCGGGAGTCTTGCCGTTTTGGCTCGTGACGAAATCAGTGACGCCTTCGGGCGTTGAGCACCGAGTTTCTGTAACTTGTGACAGCACAATGGGTAGGTGACGAAATCAGTGACGCCTTCGGGCGTTGAGCACAAGTCAGTGTTATGCGATTCGCACAACACTCCCCCGTGACGAAATCAGTGACGCCTTCGGGCGTTGAGCACCCCAACGTCACCGCGGCCGACGCCGAGAACCGGGCAGTGACGAAATCAGTGACGCCTTCGGGCGTTGAGCACTGACGCCGCGTCAGCCTGTGCAACTCAATGCTGATGTGACGAAATCAGTGACGCCTTCGGGCGTTGAGCACTTCGCCGGCGGGTCCACGATCAGTTACGAGGTCATCGTGACGAAATCAGTGACGCCTTCGGGCGTTGAGCACTACGTGCCGCGGGCCGAGGTCGAACCCTACGCCAAGTGACGAAATCAGTGACGCCTTCGGGCGTTGAGCACAGGGTTTGCTTGAGGACGAACGCCGTCATCGCGTCGTGTGACGAAATCAGTGACGCCTTCGGGCGTTGAGCACATTTGGAACATCGGCAGCCGGCGCGACGGGGCCGGGTGACGAAATCAGTGACGCCTTCGGGCGTTGAGCACACCGGCCCGCCGCCCTCGGCCCGCCGCTCGACCTTGGTGACGAAATCAGTGACGCCTTCGGGCGTTGAGCACAGGGCTAACCGGTGTTCAATCACATCCACTTCAACGGTGACGAAATCAGTGACGCCTTCGGGCGTTGAGCACTCCGGCAGCTTGAACGGCTGCGGGGCGTCCGGCACGGGGTGACGAAATCAGTGACGCCTTCGGGCGTTGAGCACGAGGAGGGCGACGACCTGATAACCGACGTGCGGGACGTGACGAAATCAGTGACGCCTTCGGGCGTTGAGCACCGCTTCGGGTAGTTCGTCCACGGCCCTTTCTTCCCGTGACGAAATCAGTGACGCCTTCGGGCGTTGAGCACTTGCTGAGTTGGTGCGTCACAGTTCGCCCTCAGAACGTGACGAAATCAGTGACGCCTTCGGGCGTTGAGCACAATTCCGCCCCCTCCTCCAAGATCGCAACCTTGTGGTGACGAAATCAGTGACGCCTTCGGGCGTTGAGCACCCTCGTGGCGCAGTGTCGGCACGGGCGACGAACACGGTGACGAAATCAGTGACGCCTTCGGGCGTTGAGCACGCTAACGAGGCGTACAAGATTCACGTCGGCGACATCGTGACGAAATCAGTGACGCCTTCGGGCGTTGAGCACGGTGTAAGACGCGGCTTGTCCTGTGCGGCCGGTCGTCGTGACGAAATCAGTGACGCCTTCGGGCGTTGAGCACACTCGCGGCTGTACCGCACCAACTCGGCCGCCGCGGTGACGAAATCAGTGACGCCTTCGGGCGTTGAGCACGGGTTCGAGTCCCGCCCGTCCGCCTATCTCGCGACCCGTGACGAAATCAGTGACGCCTTCGGGCGTTGAGCACAATTCCGCCCCCTCCTCCAAGATCGCAACCTTGTGGTGACGAAATCAGTGACGCCTTCGGGCGTTGAGCACAAAATTCGGGACGTGAATAGCGTGCGGTTCCGCCGGGTGACGAAATCAGTGACGCCTTCGGGCGTTGAGCACGCCCCGTTTTATAATAGCCGAATTGTCTGCCCCCAAGTGACGAAATCAGTGACGCCTTCGGGCGTTGAGCACTACCCGGCGGTCCTGCACGACTTCGGGCTACCGGTCGCGTGACGAAATCAGTGACGCCTTCGGGCGTTGAGCACGGTCTCGACCATTCCGGCAACTCCCGCGACTTAATGTGACGAAATCAGTGACGCCTTCGGGCGTTGAGCACCGCTCGTCGCGCGTCGTAATCGGTTCGCCCCGGACCCGTGACGAAATCAGTGACGCCTTCGGGCGTTGAGCACCTCCACCGGCTTCGGCCCGGCCGGGTGTCTACAGACGTGACGAAATCAGTGACGCCTTCGGGCGTTGAGCACTTGGCCCGGGCCGCGCGGGGCCGGGCCAACAAAAAGGTGACGAAATCAGTGACGCCTTCGGGCGTTGAGCACTCCTTCATGCTCTTCCGCTCGACGGCGGGGTACCAGGTGACGAAATCAGTGACGCCTTCGGGCGTTGAGCACATCTTCACGGCCATGTGTTCGGGCCGGCTGCACCCGTGACGAAATCAGTGACGCCTTCGGGCGTTGAGCACCAGGCCTACGAGGAACTCCGCACCGCCCGCGCGACGGTGACGAAATCAGTGACGCCTTCGGGCGTTGAGCACTTGTCGGCTTCGCCCTGCGACGGAATCAAAAACGGGTGACGAAATCAGTGACGCCTTCGGGCGTTGAGCACTCATGTCCGGCGGGCTGAACTCGGAGGAAACGACGGGTGACGAAATCAGTGACGCCTTCGGGCGTTGAGCACTCCTGCGCGGCACGGAAGGGCTTTCGCCGAACGAGATGTGACGAAATCAGTGACGCCTTCGGGCGTTGAGCACGACGCGCAGGTGGACCGCCGGGTGGACGAGCTCGTGTGACGAAATCAGTGACGCCTTCGGGCGTTGAGCACAAGCGACACCCGCGGGGGAACGCTTACGCCACCTGGGTGACGAAATCAGTGACGCCTTCGGGCGTTGAGCACGTCAAGGGAGTCGTACACAGCCTCCTACAGGGGTCGTGTGACGAAATCAGTGACGCCTTCGGGCGTTCAGCACTTCAGTGCCTGTGCGTCGTGGTCCAACCACAGGCCAGTGACGAAATCAGTGACGCCTTCGGGCGTTGAGCACTCACTCTGGCCCGGTATGTATACAGGGAAACTTGCCTGTGACGAAATCAGTGACGCCTTCGGGCGTTGAGCACTAGAGCCGGCCGCGTTGGGCGGGCCGGTAGCGGTGTGACGAAATCAGTGACGCCTTCGGGCGTTGAGCACGTCCCCACGAGCCAGCAACTCAGTTGGTCCGGGGCGGTGACGAAATCAGTGACGCCTTCGGGCGTTGAGCACGTCTAATTGATGGTCTGCACCGTTACAATGCAGCTTGTGACGAAATCAGTGACGCCTTCGGGCGTTGAGCACCCGAACGTCACGCTGGAAGACGCGAAGGCGCGGTCGGGTGACGAAATCAGTGACGCCTTCGGGCGTTGAGCACTGGCGGGCGGCCGTCCCCTGCGACGTGCCGCCGACCGTGACGAAATCAGTGACGCTTTCGGGCGTTGAGCACAGGTTACTCAAACGCTCGCCCGATCAATCGGGCAGTGGTGACGAAATCAGTGACGCCTTCGGGCGTTGAGCACACTCGCGAGTTTTCATTGGCCACATAATCCATTTCGTGACGAAATCAGTGACGCCTTCGGGCGTTGAGCACTAGTCTTCGAGATCGTCCACCACGATCTGCAGGAGCGTGACGAAATCAGTGACGCCTTCGGGCGTTGAGCACAGACCTGGCTGAGCACCTGCCCGCGTCCAGTGTGGTGACGAAATCAGTGACGCCTTCGGGCGTTGAGCACCCCTCCCGGTGGGAGTAACAAGCAATGTCGTAAGAGTGACGAAATCAGTGACGCCTTCGGGCGTTGAGCACCCGTCGAAGCGCAGCAGCCGGGACAAGATCGACGGCGTGACGAAATCAGTGACGCCTTCGGGCGTTGAGCACCAGGCGAGCATCGCGACGGGGACGAAGACGATCCTGGTGACGAAATCAGTGACGCCTTCGGGCGTTGAGCACCAAGAGGAAGCCCGCAAGCGTCAGCTAGAAGACATGGTGACGAAATCAGTGACGCCTTCGGGCGTTGAGCACGTCGTCGGGTGGACGGCCGCCTGGTGCGCGAGGACGTGACGAAATCAGTGACGCCTTCGGGCGTTGAGCACCCACTGCCTGGAACGTCGCCGACGAACCCGATACGTGACGAAATCAGTGACGCCTTCGGGCGTTGAGCACCTCAGGATCAACCAGTTGCCGGAGTCGAACCGGGAGTGACGAAATCAGTGACGCCTTCGGGCGTTGAGCACATCGAAGATCAGCACGGCTGCCTCATGACGAGATCAGCGACTACTGAGCAGTGACGCCTACGCGAGAAGGCACGACGATCGCCCTCTCATTCCGCGATCGACGCCGGGCCGAATGCGTCAAGAATTTATGGTTGACAATTGTACATTATATCTTAATTATCCCCGTCGGTCGTACGTCGCCCTCGCACCTCGTTCCGGGCGGTAACCCATGCCCCGTCGCCAGCCGTCAGCCCCGCCCCCGTTCTTCTTCCGGGCGGCCGAACTCCGCGCCCGCGGGGCGTCGTGGGACGCCGTCGCGAAGGAAATCGGCCGGACCGAACGGACGATCCGCGGGTGGACGCGGACGTTCGCCGCCGCGTGGCGGAAGGCCGTCCGCGACGCCGGGCGGCAGTTCGCCGAGGAGGCGGCCGAGTCCGTGCTGACGCTGCGGAAGCAGCTGCGGTCCGAGGACGCGAAGGTCTGCCGGGAGGCGGCGGCGGCCCTCGTCAAGTTCGCCGCGGGCCGGAAGCCGGTCCCGCGGAAGAAAAGCGATCCCAAGTCCAGGCTCACGTCGCAGGCGGCCGCGCTGGCCGAGTTCGTCGGAGGGTTGACCGATGCGGAAGTCACCACGCTACTTCGCGAACTCCGCGACGAGCCGTCGCCGGCTGGAACTGATGCTCCGCCTGCGGCTGTCGCTGCCGCGGGTACGGCGTGAGCCGGACGCGTTCATCGAGTTCTGCTTCCAGGAGCCGACCGGTCGGCCGATCCGTCAGGCCCCGTTCCACCGTGAGTTGCAAGCCTTCCTCTCGAACCATCGCAAGGCGCTGATCGAACTCCCCCGCGACCACGGCAAGAGCACGCAGGTCTGCGGCCGCGTCCTATGGGAACTCGGCCACCGGCCGAGCCTGCGGGTGAAGCTCGTCTGCTCGACGGACGCGCTGGCGGCGGAGCGTACACGATTCCTTCGCGACGCGATCGAGACCAACGCCCGCGTGCGGCTCGCGTTCCCGGAGTTGCGGCCCGGCCAACCGTGGGCGGCCGAGGCGTTCGCCGTGGCCCGGCCGACGCCGATGATCGGCCCGACGGTCGCCGCCTTCGGCGTCGGCAGCGGCGCGACCGGGGCGCGGGCCGACCTGCTCATTTGCGACGACATCGTGGACGTGGCCGCCGCGTACAGCAAGGCCGAACGCGACCGGGTGACGAACTACTTCCACGACAACCTTCTCAACTTGCTCGAACCCGACGGCCAGTTCTGGGGGCTGTTCACACCGTGGCACGCGGACGACTGCAACGCCCGGCTGAAGAAGAACACGTCGTTCGCGCACTTCCGCCGGGCGGTCGGGCCGGACCTGGAACCGGTGTGGCCGGAGAAGTGGCCGCCGGAGAAACTGGCCGAGCGGCGGCAGGAAATCGGGGCGGCCGCGTTCGCCCGTGGGTATCATCTGACGCCGATCGCCGCGACCGAGATTCTGATCCGCCCGGAGTGGGTCCAGTTCTGGACGGAAGCGCCGTCTACTTACGACTACTTGATCCTGTCCGTCGATCCGGCCGCGAGCGCGAAGGCGACGAGTGACAACACGGCGCTGGTCGTGTTGGGACGCATCGGCAACGAGGTCCACTGCTTGGCAAGCGTCGCCCGGCGGGTGGCGTCGCCGGAGATGGTAGCGCTGATCGCCGAGCTGGACGCCCTGTGGAACCCGGCCGTGATCCTGTTCGAGGCGAACGGCCCGTTCCAGGCGATGCGAGACATCCTGGTCCACAAGTCGGCGTTCGGCCCGAAGGTGCTGAGCGTCACGCAAAGCAAGCAGAAGGCGGCCCGCGTCAGCGCGTTCGCCGTGGCGGTCGAGAGCGGCAGCTTCCGGCTGAAGGCGGACGGCACGCAGGACGCGCTGTTCCGCGAGATGACGACGTTCCCGTTCGGCGACCGCGACGACCTGTTGGACGCGGCCGCGACCGGCACGGCGTACCTGCTCACGGGGGCACGGGAGCCGCGGGTGTGGATTTAACCTCAACACAAAGGACTTCATCATGCTCACCCCGATCACCATCCGCTACCCGGTCCGGCCAGTCCGCCGCAGCCTCGTCGTCGGGCAGGTCGCCGACCTGTTCGGGCTGGACGATTCGGAACGCGAGCACGCCGTCGCCGAGAACGTCGCCCTCGACGTGCGGCCGACGGACCTCGTGCTGTTCACCGGGCCGTCCGGGTCCGGGAAGTCGTCGCTCATGCGCGAAGTCGCGCGGCAGCTCGGCGCGACGGACGCGAACGCCCTGGCGTTGCCGGACGTGCCGCTGGTGGAAGCGCTGCCGGGGACGGTGGAGGAGCGGCTGGCGACGCTCGCCGGGTGCGGGCTGTCGGAGGCCCGGCTGCTGTTGCGGACGCCGGGTGAACTCAGCGACGGACAGCGGTACCGGTTCCGCACGGCGTTCGCCCTCGCGACGGCGAAGACGCCGATCGTGCTGGACGAGTTCACGGCCGCGCTCGACCGGACGCTGGCGAAGGTCGTCGCGTTCAACCTGCGGAAGGCGGTCACCCGGTCCGGCGTCGGCGTCCTGGCCGCGACGACGCACGAGGATGTCGTCGAAGACCTGAACCCGGACGTGTGGGTGCGTTGCGAGGGCGACGGCGCGATTCGGGTGGTGGCCGGTGGTGTAAAAAAAAACATATCTCCTTCCACGACGAGCTTTGGCTGTCGGACGGCTCCCGATCCGACTGGCCGTACTTCGCTCGGTGGCATTACCGCAGCCACCGCCTCGCGTACACCCGCCGCGTGATCCTGCTGTGGCACGGCGACCGGCCCGTCGGCGTGTGCGTGTTCGCGACGCCGGCCGCGTCGCTCGCCCTGCGGTCGCGGTACTTCGGCCTGACGAACGCCCGCAGCGGCGTGGCGATGGCGGCGATGAACCAACAGCTCTGGCTGCTCCAACGGGTCGTGCTGCATCCGACGTACCGCGGGGCCGGGATCGCGGCCGCGTTCGTCCGCCGGGCGTGCGAGTTGTGCCCGGTCGATTGGGTCGAGACGCTGTCCGCGATGGGACACGCCAACCCGTTCTTCGAGCGGGCCGGGTTCGTCCGCGTCGGCGTCGTGCGGCGGGCGGTCGGGCCGCACGGGGCCTACGGGTCGGCGGCGAAGCTGACGGCCGAGAGCCTGCGGAAGAGCCGGCACGCGGACCCGGTGTACTACGTGTTCGATAATCGTGGGCGGCGGTCGCCCGACCGCTAAAACAGAGAGTTCCCCCCCACCAGGAACCCGTCATGAACACCCGTCCCTTTGGAAACGACCCGGCCCGCGTGTCGGAAGTCGGCCTCGGCTGCTGGCAGATCGGCGGCGACCAGTGGGGCGCGGTTTCCGACGCCGACGCGCTCGCCACGCTGAAGGCCGCCTACGACGCCGGCGTCACGTTCTTCGACACCGCGGACATCTACGGCCTCGGCCGCAGCGAGTCGCTGGTCGCGAAGTTCGTCAAGGACGTGCAGGCCAAGAACCTGTTCGTCGCCACGAAGCTCGGCCGGTGGCCGAAGCCGGGGCTGCCGGACAACTGCAAGCCGGAGAACGTGCGGAAGTTCACCGAGGAGTCGCTCAAGCGGCTCGGCGTGCAAGCGCTCGACCTGACGCAACTGCACTGCGTCCCGCTCGCCGAACTGGAGAAGGGCGACGTGTTCGAGACGCTCCGGCAGTTGAAGCAGGAGGGGAAGATCCGCCGGTTCGGGGCGAGCGTCGAATCGACGGCCGAGGCGAAGGCGTGCCTCGCGCAGCCGGGGCTGGCGTCGCTGCAGATCATCTTCAACGTGTTCCGGCAGACGCCGATCGCGGCGGTCTTCGACGAGGCGCAGAAGAAGGGCGTGGCGATCATCGTCCGGCTGCCGCTGGCGTCGGGCCTGTTGACCGGGCGGTACAGCCATGCGACGAAGTTCGCGGCGACGGACCACCGCAGCTACAACCGGAACGGCGAGAAGTTCAACGTCGGCGAGACGTTCGCCGGCCTCGGGTGGGAGAACGGGCTGGAACTGGTGGACAAGCTGCGGGCGCTCGTCCCGGCCGGGTACGCGATGCCGGACATGGCGCTGCGGTGGCTGCTCGACTTCCCGGCCGTGACGACGATCATTCCGGGGGCAAGGAACCCGCAGCAGGCGCTGGCGAACGCGAAGCCGAGCGACCTGAAGCCGCTCAGCGAGCAGACGCACGAGAAGCTCCGGCGGTTCTACCAGGAGCAGGTCGCGGCCCTCGTGCGGGGGCCGGATTAATAGTAGTAGGCACACTCCGTGTGCCGTTTCGTTCCCGCCGCGGGGAGTTCGCCCGAGTCGCCGCGGCCGACAGCAAACGGCACACGGAGTGTGCCTACTACTTTGTTGTTTCCCCGTCCCGTTCTCGGTAATTGAAATATCATGGGTAACTCTCCCGAAATCGCCCCCCCGCCGGTCAAGCTGTCGAAGGTTCGCCAGGGTCTTGTCGGCGTCGCCCCGCTCGCGCTCTTGGCCGCGTGGTTCGCCGGCGGCACGGCCGCCTACGACTTCGCCACCCGCCCGCAACCCGTCGCGGACCACGCCGCGCCGCCGGACGGCGTGGCCCTCTTCGTCCAGCACTGCGCGTACTGCCACGGCGAGAAGGGGACCGGCCGCGGCATCGCGAGCCTCTCCCCCCAGGCCCGGTACTTCGGCCGGGACAAGTACAAGTTCACCACCACGAAGAAGGGCGACGCGGGCGGCATGCCGACGGACGACGACTTGCTGTACGTGATCCGCCACGGCATCCCCGGCACGGCCATGTGGGGGTTCAAAGACCGCATGACCGAGGATCAGATGCGGGCCGTCGTCGCGCACCTGCGGACGCTGACCCGCGCCGGGCTGGCCGAGCGATACCGGCTGGAGGCGGAGAAGAACGAGGAAGACCCGGACTGGAAGGAGATCGCCAAGCGGGTGGAGAAGGAAGTGCCGGTCGGCGAGCCGGTCACCGTGCCGCCGCCGCGGGCGACGACGCCGGAATCCGTCCTCCGCGGGCAGCTGCTGTTCGCGAACGCGATGAAGACGGCCTGCGCGTCTTGCCACGGCAACGACGGCCGCGGCGACGGCAAGGAGGCGAACGACAAGAAGAACGACCCGCCGCACCAGGGCGGCGACGGCCTGCCGAACAAGCCCCGCGACCTGACGACCGGCCTGTTCAAGGGCGGCAAGGAGCGGGAGCGGCTCTACCCCCGCATCCTGCACGGCATCCCCGGCACGCCGATGCCGCCGCACAACAAGCTCTCGCCGGGCGAGGTCGAAGACCTGATCGACTACGTGCTGTCGCTGAAGAAGGAAACGATGGCCGCGCGGTAGGAATGAAGTAGCGGCCCCTGGGACCGCGGGCGTCCCGCCCGCCCACCTTCCCAGTTCCGGGGATCAATCTTACGCGGCTGGGGCCGTGGCGGGCGGGACGCCCGCGGTCCCAGGTCAGTCACCGGCCCGCGGCCCACAGCGCGGCGCACGCCAGGGCCAGCACCATCACGAAGATGACGAACTTCGACCGCGGCTCCGCCGGCGCGTCTTCGCTCGACTGAAAGTTCCCGCACTTCGGGCACTGTTCCGCCCCCTCGGCGATCTCCGCGCGACAATACCGACAGGTGACGGTCTGCCACTCGTCGTCGTGGTAGACGCCGTCCGGCAGGTCGTCGTCCTCGTCGTACCGCGGCATCGCGTCAGTCCTTCTTCAGCGAGTTGTACACCAGCCCGGTCAGCAGCTTCGGGTAGAAGTACGTCGATTTCGGCGGCATCTTCTCGCGGTTGCCCGCGATCGTCTCCACATGATCCATCGTCGCCGGCGGGACGAGGCACGCCAACTGGCACGCCCCCGCCGCGACCGCGTCGGTCACTTCCTTCAGCAGATGCACGTACCGGCACTTCCCCTCGCCGACGTGGTCCTTCACCAGCTTGTCGAGGACGAGCTTGTGCAGCACGCTCACGCCGAGGCCGCGCCAGTCGGCCGACTGGTCCGGGGCGAGGCCGTCCATCACCGCCGGGTCGCGGAGCTTCGCGACGAGCCACTTCCCGTCCGCCACCGAGCCGAACCCGAGGCAGAGCTGCGAGCCGTCCATCTGCACGTGCTCCCACGCCGCCGTCGCGTCCGGCTCGTCGGTCAGCTCGAAGTGGTCCTTCAAAACCTCCTTCAGCCGATCCCCCGTGATCGGCGGCAGCCCGCTGACGAGGCGGTGCGTCGGTAGGATGATGAGGCCGGGGTCGCTCATGCCGACGAGCATCATCAGGCAGAAGTTCGCCGCCGCCTCGTCGTCCGCCACCTGCTGTTCTTCGAGGTACTTCAAGCCCGTCTCGTACCGGTGGTGGCCGTCGGCGATGAACACCGGCTTCGGCCCCATCAGCCCGATGACGTGCGAGATCGCCGCCTGGTCCGTGACGACCCACAGTCGGTTCGTGACGCCGAGGTGATCGTTCGCCACCAGCGGCGGGTTCTTGCGGACGAACGGGTCGAGCTTCGCGAACACCTCGCCGGCCTCGTCCGGGTACAGCCCGAACACCGGCGACAGGTTGAAGTTCGTGGCGCGGTAGAGGTTCAATCGGTCCTGCTTCGGGCCGGAGAGCGTTTGCTCGTGCGGGAAGATGCGGCCCGTGCCGAACGGCTCCAGCCGGACGCGGGCGAAGAACCCGCGGCGGGTGTACGTTTGTCCCTCGGCCGTGAACTCCTGCTCGTACACGTACAGGCTGCGGGCCGTGTCCTGAACGAGCGCGTTGGCCGCGACCCAGTCCCGCATCGTCTGGCCGGCGCGGGCGTACTTGTTCTGCGATTCCGTGTCGCCCGGTTCGTCCTTCGTCAGCTCCACGCGGACGGCGTTGAACGGGCTGAGGGCGTACAGCTTCTGCTGCAACTCGGCGTCGATCACGTCGTAGGGCGGCGCGACCACGTCCGAGAGCGCGCCGACCTTGCCCAGGTCGTACCGGAAGCCACGGAACGCGCGGATGTCGGCCATGTGCGGGAACCTCGTGGGGGCGGGCAGTTACTGTAGAAGAAAAGGCATTCACCACAGAGACACAGAGAACACAGAGGAAAGACGAGAAAACCGAAGATTGGTCAGAAGAAATGATCTTCTTCTCCTCTTTGCTCTGTGTTCTCTGTGGTGAACTTCTTTCGGCCGCATTTCTCATTTGCCTCTCACCCGCGCCGTCGCAATCATGACATCACGCCCGCGACCGCTATCCGTCTCTCCAGGAGGTCCCATCATGCGTTACCTGTCCGCACTCGTTCTGTGCCTCGCGGTCACGGCGTTCGCCGCCGCCGAGGCGAAGAAGGGCACGCCGGAAGTGAAGTCGATCACCGCCCTGGCGTTCGGGCCGGACGGCGTGCTGTTCGTCGGCGACCCGGCGGCCGCGAAGGTGTACGCCGTCGCCACCGACGACACGAAGCCGGCCGGCAAGGAGGACGTGAAGGTCGAGAAGATCACCGACCAGGCCGCATCCATGCTCGGCCTGCCGGCGGACAAGATTCAGATCGCCGACATGAAGGTGAACCCGGCGTCCGGGAACATCTACCTGGCCGTCCGCCGCGGGGTGAACGCGACCGCCCCGGCCGTCGTGCTGAAGGTCACCCGCGACGGCAAGCTGCACGAGTTCCCGCTCAAGGACGTGACGTTCTCGGCCGTCGAGCTGGCGAACGCGAACGACAAGCAGCGGACCGAGTCGATCACCAGCCTCGGGTTCGCGAACGGCAAGCTCATCATCGCCGGGCTGTCGAACGAGGAGTTCGCGTCCACCCTGCGGACCGTGCCGTACCCGTTCGAGGGGCCGGTCGCCACCGCGGGGATCAAGATTTTCCATGGGGCACACGGCAAGTTCGAGACGCAGGCCCCGGTCCGGACGTTCACGACGTACAAGATCGGCAACGCCGAGCACGTCATCGCGGCGTACACCTGCACGCCGCTGGTGAAGTTCCCGGTGAGCGACCTGCAACCCGGCGCGAAGGTGACGGGCACGACGCTGGCCGAACTCGGCAACCGGAACCGGCCGCTGGACATGATCGTGTACAAGAAGGGCGGCAAGGACTACGTGCTGATGGCAAACAACGCCCGCGGGGTGATGAAGGTTTCGACCGAGCAGTTCGACATCAAGGACGGTATCGTCGAGCGGCCGAAGTCGGAGACGGCCGGCTCGACCTACGAGAAGATCGACGCGTGGAAGGGCGTGGAGCAGCTCGACAAGCTGGACGACACGCGGGCCGTGGTGCTAATGAAGACGGAGGGCGGCACGCACCTGACGAGCGTGGAACTGCCGTAACGGGACGGGGTGGACTGCCCACGGACGTTCGTCCGTGGGCTTTTTTCTTTTCTGAGTCGCACCATGTTCCTCACCGCACTTTTCCTCACCCTTGCCGCCGACCCGCAACCCGCCATCCGCGTCGTCGAGGGAAAGACCGTCGAGGTCCGCGGCGTGCCGGAGGCGTTCAAGCACAAGACGCTGGAGCAATGGGCCGCCGCCCTCCGCGTGGCCGTGGCCGGCAACGGGACGACCGCCGCCCTCCTCGGCACGCACACGCTCGACGGCGACGCGCTGAAGTTCGAGCCGCGGTTCCCGTTCGAGCCGGGCGTCGCGTACCGCGTCACGTTCCGCGACGGCGACGCCGAGCGGACGCACGACTTCACGCTCCCGAAGCCGAAGGCCGACCCCGGCACGGTCGCGGCCGTGTTCCCGTCCGCGGACAAGCTGCCGGAGAACACGCTGCGGTTCTACGTCCACTTCTCGAAGCCGATGGCGAAGGGGGACATCTACAAGCACGTCACGCTGACGAACGACACGGACAAGAGGGTCGTCGAGATGCCGTTCCTGGAGCTGGAGGAGGAACTCTGGACGACCGACCAGAAGCGAATCACGCTGTTGATCGACCCCGGCCGGATCAAGCGGGAGGTGAAGCCGCGCGAAGACCTCGGCCCGGCGTTGGAGGCGGGCAAGACGTTCACACTAACAATCGCGAAGACGTGGGCCGACGGCGACGGCGTCCCGCTGAAGGAAGCGTTCCGCAAGACGTTCACCGTGACCGCGGCCGACCGCGAGGCGATCGACCCGGCGAAGTGGACGATCTCTGCCCCAAAGGCGGGCGGCCGGGACAAGCTGACGGTCGCGTTTGGTAAGTCGCTCGACGCGGCGCTGGCGCAGCGGCTCGTGTGGCTGGAGGACGCGGCCGGGAAGCGGCTCGACGGCACGGTCACGCTGGCGAAGGCCGAGGCCGTGTGGGAGTTCGCGCCGAAGCAGCCGTGGGCGGCGGGGAAGTACACGTTGCAAGTTGCGACGCACCTGGAGGACCCGTGCGGCAACCGCGTCGGCGAGCCGTTCGAGGTGGACCTGCTGAAGCCCGTCGGCACGGCGACGGAGACGAAGACGGTGACGCGGGCTGTCGAAGTGAAGTGAGTTGACAACACGGCCCCGCCGCCCGGAGAATGAAGCACCGAGGGGAGGATCGAACCCATGACGATGATTCGATTGGACGCCGCGACGCTCGCGCAGTTTCAATCGGCGACCGGGCCGGTGGTGCTGTGCGACCAAGCCGGGCAGCCGGTGCGGGTGTGCGTGTTGCCGCCCGTGCCGACGAGCGAGCCGCAGCTGACGGACGCGGAGTGGGAACGCCGGGCGAAGGCCCCCGGCGGCCTCACGACGGCCCAAGTTTTGGAAAAGATGAAGGGCCTGACCCCGTGAGCTACGCCATCGTCTGGCAGCCAAACGCGGTGGACGAGTTGGCCGCGATCTGGCTCCACGTTTCCGACCGCACGGGTCTGACCCAGATCGCGGAGTTGCTGGAACGCCACCTCTCCACCGACCCGCGTGGCAAGGGCGAGTCCCGCATCGGCACGCAACGAATCTATTTTCTGCCGCCGCTCGGCGTCCGCTACGAAGTGATCGAGGACGACCGACAGGTTCGCATTCTTGCGGTCTGGCTCACGCAATCGTTCTGATTCATCGGCCCGAACCTCCCGTTGCCGGGCGGTGTCCTTCTTCGCGGAGGGGCAAGCCGATTGGCGACGGCAGCTGTCTCGAAAACAGTCGAGCGATGAGCCTTGAGGGTTCGACTCCCTTCCCCTCCGCTGGAATAGTTGTTAGTTGGCAGTTGGTAGTTAGCAGTTCCGAGCCGTAAACTTCGAGCTTTTCATCTTGTAACTACCAACTAACTACTCCCCAATCGCCTTGTCCCAGTCGGCGAGCTGCCGCTTCAGCTCCGTGAAGTCCAGCCGCGTGATCGGCGGGAGCAGCGGGTCGTCCGGCGGGTCGGCGTCGTCCGCGTCCGCCGGGCGGGGGCCGGTCCGGAACTTCCGCAACTCGTCCTCCAGCCGCCGCAGCCACACGGGAACGTCCAGGCCCACGCCGGACGGCGAGTCCGCCAGCGGGCGGATCACGTCCAGCAACCCCACGAACGCCGGGGCCGACTCCGGCAGCGCGCCGCCGGCGGCCATCGCCGCGTCGCGGGCCACGGCCGCGGCGCGGGCCACGCGGGCCGCCGCCTGGTCGATCTGCAGCGGCTGCACGAAGCGTTCTTCGAGCCGGTTCCGCACCGTCCGCACCCGCAGGCTGTGCTCCGTCTCGCGGGCCGCCAGCTTCGACAGCAGGTCGTCCGCGATGCTCTGCGTCTTCCCGTGGATGTACTCCCGCCACTTCCCGGCCAACTCGTCCAGCCCGCGGCGGCACAGCACCTCATGCACGAGGATGAACGGCTTCAGCCGCCACGCCACCCGCTCGTAGGACACCTTCAACCGCAGGAAGTCGAGCAGGATGTACAGGTTCTCGCCGTAGTCGGACTGCGTCGTCGTCGTGTTGTAGTCCCGGTACTCGTCGTAGTGCTCGACCAGCGCCTGCAGCACGATCTCCAGGTTCTTGGAAATCTGCCCCTTCGCCGCCGTCGCCTCGCCCCACGCCTCGATCACCTGCGGCGGCTCCTCGTCCGCCTTGAGGTGGCCGCTGTTCTCCGGGTCGGCCATCCGGTTCAGCCACGTCTCCGTGCCCTGCGTCAGGATGCCGCGGATGTTCGAGAGCGTCAGGAACCGCACCGTGAACAGGTCCGACCCGTACTTGCGGACGAACGCGGCCAGCTCGTTCCAGTCGTCGTCGTCGAGCACGGCCTCGAGTGCCGACAGCCGCAGCGAGTGGCTGTGTTCGAGCCACAGCTTCTGGAACGAGTCGGCGACCTGGCGGATGACCGGGAACAGGGTCGCGGTGTCGAGCGCCTCCTTCGGCTGCGCCTCGATGGACGCGAGCAGGGCGTCGGCGACGTTCACCACGGCCGTGCGGAAGAGCTGGTCGAACGAGCTGACCCGGCGGCCCTCCGGCGGCGTGTTCCGCTCCATCGCGCGGGCCAGCTTTGTGAGCTGGTACGTTTCGCGGAGCAGCCCCAGCCGCGGAAGCCGGGCGAGGAGCGATTCGATCAGGTGCAGCGCCGTCTGCGTGCGGATCGCCGGGCCGGGCGGGCCGCCGTCCGCGGGCGGATGCACCAGCAGCGGCTCGTGCCGGAACAGCGGGACGAACCCGACGACGTACTTCTTCGCCATCCCCGGATCGTTCGACGCGATGCCCCGCTCCAGGCGGACGGCCACGTCCTCCCACGCCGGCGGCGTCCCGCCGGCCCGCGGCTCCTCGGCGGACGGCAGTTCGGCGGCGCGGGTGATCGCCGCCGTCAAGGAGCGGATCGCCGTCGCCGTTTCCACGACCGTCGAGACGGCGAGGTCGAGCAGGTGGCCCTTCAACGACCGGCGGCGGTCGAACTCCATGACGCCGTCCACGCCGGTGGACGGGGCCGGCAGTTCGACGGCGGACAGCTTGTCGATGAACTCGGTCAGCCGGGCCTGGTTCGTGCGGGCCGTTTGCAGCCACTCGTTGAGGGCGACGGCGGACGCCGAGTCGTAGGGCGGCCACAGGTCGGGGCGGGCGACCGTCCGCCACCACCGGGCGACGGCCGCCAGGAACCGCAGCCGGTCCTCGTGCGCGTCCGAGTCGGCCTCCAGCGGGAAGTCGGTCGGCGACGCCGGGCCGTCCCCGTCCGCGACGGACCCCTCGTTCCCGTCCTCCGCGGAGTCCTTGAACAGCATCCCCTCGTAGGCGGACGCGAACAGCTCCTCGTCCTCGTCTTCCTCCTCGTCCTCGTCGGGTTCGTCCAGCGTGACGGCGGCCGCCCCGCTGCGGGTGAGCGTCGGAACCTGCCAGCGGTCCTCGGCGTTTGCCTCCAACAGTTCAAAGAACCGGCGGACGAGGCCGCTCTTCTCGCTCGTCGGCACGTCGGCGGCGCACAGGCTCTTGAGCCAGCGGAACGCGAGGCGGACGAACGACGCGGACGGGTCCTGCAGCGGCACGCCGAGGTTCGCGCCGGGCGTCGCGTCGTGGTCCACGCCGGGCTTCGGGGCCTCGCCCAGCCACGTCATCAAGAGCGCGAGCGCCCCCTTGTAGTCGCCGGTGTCCAGCAGCGCGTCGATGACCTGGGCGAACGCGGACGGGGTGCGGAACCCGTCGCGGTGCTTCCGCCAGAACCCCACGTCGTTCGCGCCGGTCCCGGCCTTCCGCCACAGGGCGAGGGCGTTCGAGACGTGCCCGGCCGCGTCCGTCCGCTCGCCGCCCTGGACGCGGGGCATGTCGCCGACGGTCGTGGTCGCGTACTTGTCCCACCAGTCGGCCAGCTTCCGCATCTGCGCCGTCAGCCGCTCGACGGTGGCGGCGTCCCCGGCGGCGACGGCGGCCGTCAGCGTCAGGGCATACCGGTCGAACTGCCGGCCGACGGTGAGGATAAGCTCCTCCGCCCGCGGGTCGCGGACCGTGTCCTCCCGGCCGGGGAAGATCGGGAACAGGCCCTGGTAGCCGAGGATGTTCCACGGGTCGATCATCGCGCCGCAGTTGATGCCGCGGTGGATCAGGTCTTCCGCCTCGGCGAGCAGGTCCGCGGCCTCCTTCGGCCGGCCGGCCTTCGCCGCGAATTCCGCACCGGTCTGGCGGACGCGGATTTCGCAGTTGAACCGCACGGACGGGGCCGGGATGTGCGCCGCCCGTTCCCGCGCCGCGGCCGGGTAGCCCATCGCCGCGAACAGCATCGCGAGGCGGCGTTCCTGGAGGTGCAGCGCCCGCTCGGTGGCGATCGACTGGTTCAGGAACTGCCGCACGCCGGCGAACGGCTGCTTCAGCTTCTGCGCCTCGGCCCGCAGCCGCTCGCCCTGCGCGCCGGGGAGCTGTTCGAGGAGCCGCTTGTAGAACTCGTCGCGGTAGCGGGCGATCCGCTGCACGAGCGTGGTCAGCGTGACGGACGAGTCGTACACGGCCGGGCCGGACCCGCTGACGCCCGCGCCCATGAGGATCGTGCCGGCCAGCACCGCGACGCTCTCGAACAGGCGCTCGCTATCAAACCCGTGCGGCGAGTTGAGCTTCGCCCACCGGTGCAAGGCGTCGAGCGTCGGCTGGCGGAGGATGAACCGGCGGTAGTTGCCGCGGTTGTCGATGTGGTGCGGGTCCCACTCGCCGAACAGCACGTTCGGCCGCTTCGTGACCGGGTGGAAGTGGTCCGCGGCGCGGGGATCGACCGCGAGTTCGTCGAGGTTGCCCAACTCGAACCCGGCCTCTTCCCGGAGGTTCGTGTCGGTGTTCGCGAGCAGTTCCAGCGCCGGCCGCACGAGGTCGGCATACGGGCCGGGCGCGACGCCGACGCCGGCGAAGAACACGGGTACGGCGGCGACCTTCTCGTGCGGGTAGAACTCCGTCTGCGGCCGCGTCTCCAGCACGGCGATGGGCCGGTAGCCGACGTAGTCGTTGAGCGCTGCGACGACGGCCTTCGCCAACTTCTCGGCGTCCGCGTCCGGCGACTTGGTGCGCTCCCGTAGCGCGACCTCGCAGGATCGGGCGAGGAAGAACGCGGTGAACAGGTGCGCGTCCTGTTGGTGCGAGAGCAGGTCGGCGTGGTGCTTGCGGTACGCAGCGGGAACAAGCTCGAACCCGACGCGGCGGATGAATTTGGCCTGCGCCAGGTCGCGGAACGCGGCGGACCCGCCGGCTTCGAGTTCGTCCGCGGCCGCGACCAGCCACGCGGCGGTGGCGTGCCACGGGGCGGGGTCGCCGGCGTCAATGAGGTGCGCGAACGCGTCGGCGAGCAGCTTCCGGAACCGCGGGTCCGGGCGGCCGTCGGAGAAGTTGAGGTAGCCGAGCAGCTTGCCCGCGTCGAACCGGCGACCGAGTTCCGCGTTGATGCCGTCCATCCGCATCGCTTCCGGGCGCGCGGCCCCGGCCGTTCGCCGGGTGGCCCGCTCCTACATCCTAGCAGAACCGGCCGGCGAAAGTGAACGAGCCGGGGGAAACCAAGAATGGCCCGCAGATGACGCAGACTTCGACGCAGATGAAGAGGATAAAATCAATGATGATTTGGTATTGATCCGGTTTTCATCTGCGTCCGAAGGTCTGCGTCATCTGCGGGCCATTTCTTATATCTTCCCCACCGCGGCCTTCATCTTCTCCAGCCCGGTCCGCGCCACGGTCAGGCCGTCCTGCTTCCAGTAGTCGCGGTTGAACAACTCCAGCGACAGGTAGCCCTTGTACCCGATCGCCTTCAGCGTCTGGAAGATTTCCGTCAGCGGGGCCACGCCGTCGCCGGGGTAGACGCGGTCGGCGTCCGTGATCGTGCCGCGGTCCTTCTTCGGGTAGTCGTTGACGTGGAAGATGCCGACGGCCGCCCCGCCGAGCAGCTTCAGCCCGGCGAAGTCCGAGCCGCCCTTGTACAGGTGGTACACGTCCGGCAGCACGCACCCGCCGACCTTGCCGCACTCGGACGCGATCAGGAACGCCTCGCCCAGCCGCCGCAGCGTCTTCGAGAAGCCCCACACCTCCACTTGCGGCGTCACCCCCATCGCCTGGCCCAACTCCAGCAGCGCCCGGTAACGGTCGGCCGCCGCGACGAGGTCGATGATCGGTTCCGACTTCTTCGGGTCGTCGCGGGCGCTCGTCCCGCCGGTCGCGCCGATGGGCGGGGCCGCGATCCGCGAGCCGCCGATCTGCTGGACCCAGTCCATGTCCCGCTTCGCCGTCTCCAGGCCCTTCTTCCGCCGGACCTCGTCCTCGACGATCCACTCGGCGAACCCGATGGCACTAGGGACCTTCAGCCCGGCGTCGGCGATCCGCTTGCCCAGGTCCCGCAGACTGTTGCCGTCCTTCACGTACGTGTCCAGTTCCGCGATCCACGGCTCGATGGCCTGATACCCGGCCCGCGCGGCGAGGTCGATGAGTTGCAGGATGGGGCGGGACTTGCCGTTGTCGCGGACCGTGCTGGTGTTCAGGCAGAACCCGAAAGGTGCGGCCTCGCCCGACGGCCGGGGGCCGGCCGCCGTCGCCGTCGGGAATCCCAGCATTCCCACCGCCCCCGCCCCGAGCAGGACATTTCGCCGATTCGGATTTGGCATCATGATGAACACTCGTCGTAGAATTTGAGGAAGTGGTATTATTGTTCGGTTCGCGAGTTCCTGCCATGCTAAACTCGAACGGATTCGTGCGACTCGCGCCCAGCGTGTTCGACCCGCCCGCCCGCCGAGTTCGGTCATGGCAACGCACCGGGTCGAACCGACGACGAGCCGCCCGATGACGCCCATGATCCCCTTCGACAAGCCCGACTTCGCGCGGACGCTGTTCGACGAGAACGGCGACGCGCTGCTGTTCATCGACCCGGACACCGACCTCATCCTCGAAGCGAATCAGACCGTCCTCCGGCTGACCGGCTACCTGAAGCCGGAGCTGGTCGGGGCGCGGGCGACGGACCTGTTCCGGCTCGAGCACGGCACGCGGGAGGTGGACCGCATCCGGGCCGCGGCCGGGAAGACGACCGTGTTCCACGGCAAGGGCGGGTTCCAGATGCGGATCAAGGCCCACCCCGGCTGGATCCCCGTCACCGTCACCGTCACCCGGCTGCACGTCCGGCCGAAGACGATCGCCCTGTACACCGTCCGGGACGACGCCGAGCGGCGGGCCGCCATCGCCCGCGCCAAGCAGGCGGAAACCGAGGTCCACCAGAGCGAGGCCCGCTACCGGGCGCTCGTCGAGAAGTCCGGGGACGGCACGCTCGTGATCGACGCGCGGGGGGTGATCCAGTACGTCAGCCCGGCCGTCACCCGCATCCTCGGCCACACGCCGATGGCGCTCGAGCTGCGGAGCGTCTCGGAACTGGTCCACAAGGAGGACAAGTCCTACGTCCGGGAGAAGGTGAAGGAAATCCTGGCCAACCCCGGCGCGGAAATCCCGTCCCTGTTCCGGATGCGGCACGCCGACGGCCGGTGGCGGGACGCCGAGACGGTCGGCGTCAACCGGCTGGACGACCTGAGCGTCATGGGGATCGTCCTCAACTTCCGGGACGTGACCGACCGGCGGCGGACGGAGCAGGAACTCCGGCGGCAGAACGCGCTCATGAAGACGCTGTTCAACGCCATCCCGGACATCATCTGCCAGAAGGACCTGAACGACCGGTTCACCGGCGGGAACGCGGCGTTCGAGCAACTCGCCGGCATGACGATCCGCGACCTGGTCGGGCTGAACTGCCTGGAGGTGTTCCCGTTCCCGTGGGCGGAGCGGCTGCGGATCATCGAGGGGAGCGTCGTCCGCACCGGCAACCCGGCCCGGACGGAGGAGTGGATCCGCTACCGCGACGGCCAGGACGTGCTGCTGGACATCCTCGTGTCGCCCGTGTGGGACGACGACGGCAAGGTGACCGGCCTGGTGCTCGTCGGCCGGGACGGGACGAGCCGCAAGCGGCTGGAGGACCAGCTCCGGCAGGCGCAGAAGATGGAGGCCGTCGGCCAGCTCGCCGGCGGCGTCGCCCACGACTTCAACAACCTCCTCACCGTCGTCCTCGGCAACCTCGAACTCGCCCGCGAGCTGCAGAAGGGCCAGCCGCTCGACGACCTGCTGAAGCCGACCGAGAAGGCGGCCCGCCGGGCGGCCGACCTGACGAGCCAGCTGCTCGGGTTCGCCCGCCGCGCCCCGCTCCAGTTCCACCCGATCGACCCGGCCGACCTGATTAACGAGACGGTCGATCTCCTCCGGCGGACGATCGACCCGCGGATCGTCCTCGAGCCGGCCCCGCGGCCCTACGGGTGGTGGGCGTGGGCGGACGCCGGGCAGGTGACGCAAATCCTGATGAACCTGTGTCTCAACGCCCGCGACGCGATGCCGGGCGGCGGGCGGCTGTTCCTGAGCAACGGGAACGTGACGATCGAGCCGGAGGACGCGCACCCGACGGTCGGGCCGAAGCCGGGCGAGTACGTCCGGTTCCGGGTGCGGGACACCGGGACGGGGATGCCGGCGGACGTGCGGCAGCGGATCTTCGAGCCGTTCTTCACGACGAAGGAGACCGGCCAGGGGACCGGGCTGGGCCTCGCCGTGGTGTTCGGCATCGTGCAGGCGCACGACGGGTGGATCGAGTGCGACAGCGAGCCGGGCCAGGGGACGACGTTCGACGTGTACCTGCCGAAGTTCCGCGGCGTGGTCCCGGACGACACCCGGACGCCGGCCCCGGCCCCGTCCCCGATGGGCCAGGGGGAGCGGGTGCTGATCGCGGACGACGAGCCGATGATCCGGACGCTCGCCGGCACGGTGTTGAAGCACCTCGGGTACGAGGTGACGACGGCCGAGGACGGCCAGCAGGCGGTGACGGCGTTCACGACGGCCGAGAAGCCGTTCGACCTGGTCGTGCTGGACCTGACGATGCCGAACCTGTCCGGGCTGGACGCGATGCGGGCGATCCGGACGGCGAACCCGCACGTGCCGGTGATCCTGGCGAGCGGGTACTCGGCCGACCGGACGGCGGCGGCCGAGGACAAGGTGACGTTCCTGGACAAGCCGTACAGCCCCGGCACGCTCGGCAAGGCCGCCCGCGACGCGCTCGACGGGCGGAACGGGAAGCCGTAGGGCGGGTCAAGGCTTTGCGCCGACCCGCCGTCGGTCCCAGTCCCCCGGCGGGTCGGCGCAAAGCCTTGACCCGCCCTACAAGTCAGAATTCCACGGAGATCACCCGGCCGTCGTTGCGGCGGCCGAGCCACTTCGTCACGGCCGGGTCGCCGGTCTCCCGGAAGAACCGGATCGACCCGTCGCAGAACCCGAAGTACGCCCCGCCGGTGTGCCGGCTGCCGAACGCCTGCGGGGCCGTCCCGTTGATCTTCGCCGAGTTGTCGTCCAGGTGCCACATCACGTCGCTGATCCGGACGCCGCCCTGGTATAGCCCGGTGTGCCCGGCCCAGATGGCCGCCCACTTGTTCACCCCCGGCCGGTCGTCGAACACGCACTCGCCGACGGCCACCGTGTTCGACGTGCCGTCGGGGATCATCTGGAACGTCACCTTGCTGTTCTGCCACAGGACGCCGTTGCGGTCCTCGTTCACGTAGAAGAAGCCCGACGAGTCGGTCCCGCACACGGCCCGGTAGTTCGACAGCGCGAACGACCCGTCGGCCGGGAGGAGGCGGAACGGGTTCAGGTCCGGGGCCGGGTCCGACGGGCAGCGGAACACGCCGAGCTTCGTCTGCGTCAGCGGCGTCGGCTTCGCCGCCAGGTTCGTCGCCGGGGCGAACAGCAGGTTCTCCGGCTGGAGCTGCTTGTACAGCCCGTCCTGCTCGACGAACGGGAGCAGTAGCGCCCCCCAGCCCCAGCCGGGGTAGTACTGGCCGTTCCGCGTGGCCGTGTTCGCGAACGCCGGCGGGTAGTGCCCGCGGACGCCGGCGTAGTTGTGCATCCCCAGGGTGAGTTGCTTCAGGTTGTTGCCGCACTTGATCCGGGCGGCGGCCTCCCGGACCTTCTGCACGGCCGGGAGGAGTAGGCCGATGAGAATGGCGATGATGGCGATGACGACCAGCAGTTCGATCAGCGTGAAGGCGGGGCGGTGGACGGACGGCGCGCGAGTCATGCGAGTCCCCAATCCGAGACGGGTACGGGCGACCGGGACCGGCCGGGAGAGACGAGTGCGAGTCGAAGGCCGGCGAAAAGATGAGAGGTAGTGGGAGAAGATTAAACGACTCTCACGAATCGTGTCAACAAAAAAATCGGCGGCCGGGGTCCACGGAACCCCGGCCGCCGATCCGATTCCGGGCGGGCGGTCAGCCGACGTAGGCCCCGCCGACGAAGTTCGGCTCGAACGCGTAGAACGCGTCGAGGTCTTGCAGCGTCGCCGCGTCGATGACGCGGACCCGCGCCCCGCCGCCGGGGCCGGGCGTCGCGACCAACTCCGCCCGGCCGTCGCCGTTCACGTCCTGGGCCGCCACCCGGACGCCGCCGCGGAACGTGGCCTCGAACGCGAACGTGTTCACCACGGCCGCGCCGGTCTTGCCGTCGAAGATTTGCGCCCGCGGGCCGCCGCCGACCTCCGCGCCGACGCCGATGTCCGGCGTGCCGTCGCCGTTGAAGTCGCCGGCGGTGATGTTCACGCCGCCGGTGAAGCTGGCCTCGAACGGGGCGAAGTCGCGGAGCGTCTGGGACACGTTCGTGCCGTCGAACACCCGGACCCGCGTGGGGACGCCCTTGCCGGTCGTCGCCACGATGTCGGCCCGGCCGTCGCCGTTGAAGTCGGCCGCCGCCACCCGCGTCCCGCCCCGCTGCGTGGAATCGAACGCGAAGAAGTTGTTGAGGACCGACCCGTCCTTGCCGCTGAACGTCGTGACGCGCGGGCCGCCGCCGACCTCCGCCCCGACGATCACGTCGCCGAACCCGTCGGCGTTCACGTCGCCGACGGTCACGAACGTGCCGCCGCGGAACGTCGATTCAAACGCGAAGAAGTCCATGACCGGGTTGCCGGTCGCGCCGTCGTACACCCGCGTCCGCGGGCCGCCGCCGACGCCGGTGGTGGTGACGATGTCGGCGATGCCGTCGCCGGTCACGTCGCCCTGCGCCACCCGGACGCCGCCGGTGAACGTCGATTCATACGGTTGGAGGCGGAACTTTTCGCCGCCGCTCGCGTAGTCGAATACACGGACCTGCGGGGACAGCCCTGCGCCCGCGGACACGATCACGTAGGCCGAGCCGGCGGCCGCGTTGCCGACGCCGAACGCCGGGGACAGCGGGACCGTCGGGCTGTTCGGCGTGCCCGGCGGCCAGCTCGACGCCGGCGTCGTCGCGCCGTTCGAGCCGCCGGAGGAGCCGAGGAACTGCCGCTTCGTCGGGTCGAGGACCGAGATGAGGCCGAAGTTCAGCGACCCGCGGACGACGGCCGGGATCGTCGTCACGTTCGAGAACTGGTTGTTCGTGACCGCCGGGGCCGGCGTCGCGCGGTCGTCGATCTGCTCGCACCCGTCCGCGTACAGGGCGGCCGCCTCCGCCGGCAGGTCGCCGCGGGTGACGGTGTACACGCCCGGCGGCAGCACCGGGAACAGGTAGCGGCCCCGCGCGTCGGTGCGGACCGTCAGCCCGCCGGGCACGTCCGCGGCCGTCAGCGGCCGGGCGAACGGCGTGCCGGCGAACGCCGTCCCGCTAATCGTGACCGGCACGTTCGCCACGGTGATCTCGCTGCCGCGGTCGTACTGGCAGTTCAGGTTCGCGTCCACCCACACGTACCCGGACACCTGCGTCGGCTGGTACTCGCCGAAGTTGTAGTTCTGCCCGTCGTCGTTCGCCGCGAGCGTCACCTGCAACGTGTCGTTGGCCGGCGACGTGCCGCCGAGGCTGCCCGGCGTGTCGAGGCCGTCCAAGAGGCCGGCCGGTTGGCTTTCGACAATCGTGTACGTCCCCGGCAGCAATCCGGTGAACTGGTAGAACCCGTTGTTGTCCGTCTTCGTCGTGCCGACCTGGACGCCGGCGTTGTCGAACAGCGTCACCGTCACCGCGCCGATGGGGGTGTCCCCGTTCGGCGACGTGCCGCGGACGAACTGGCCGTCCAGGTTCGGGTCGCGGTAGACGAACCCGGACACCTTCGCCGACGGCGGGGCGACGAGGCCGAAGTCGCCGTTGACGAAATTGTTGCCGTTCGTGTTCCCCTCGATGCTCGGCGCGCCGCCGAGCAACAGCGTCACGCCCGCCTGGATGACGCTCCCGACCTGCGTGCCGACGTTCTGGTTGCCGGCGTTCGCCGTCGGGTCCACCGTCACCGGCGTCAGCGTGAACCCGGCCGGCGGCGTCACCTGCACCGTGTACGTGCCCGGCGTGAGGTTCGTGAACTGGTACTTGCCGTCCGTGCCGGTCGTCACCGTGCCGACGACCGTGCCGGTCCCGTCGGTCAGCTGCACCGGCACGTTCGGCAGCAGCTTCTCGCCGGCGTCGAGCGTGCCGTTCTTGTTCGCGTCCGCGAACACCGTGTCGCCGAACGTCAGCGGCTGGAACAGGCCGAAGTCCTGCCGGAGGTTGTCGAGGCCGTCCGGGTTCGTCGCGCCGGCCGTCAGCGTCACGTTCGCGCTGATCGTGGTGCCGGTGGCCGTGCCGTGGTCGGCATTGTCGGTCGCGTCCGTCAGGCCCGGCTCGGTCGGCCCGGTCGGGCTGCCGTTCTTGCCGGTGCTGGTGGAAAACCCGGCCGGCGGCGTCACCCGCACCGTGTACGTCCCCGGCGTCAGGTTCGGGAACAGGTAGTTCCCGTTCGCGCCCGTCGTGGTGCTGCCGAGGACGGACGTGCCCTGGACCAGCTGCACCGCCACGCCGGCCTTCCCGACCTCGCCGGCGTCCTTCGACCCGTTGTTGTTCGCGTCGATGAACACGAAGTTCCCGATCGCCTGCGGGCGGAAGAACCCGAAGTCCTGCCGGAGGTTCGCGGTACCACCCTCGTCGGGGTTCGGCGTCACCGCCGGGTTGGTGAGCGTGACGGCGCTCGTCGCCTTGTTCGCCGCGACCGGGTCGATGAGGCCGTGGTCGGTGTCGTCCGGCGTCCGCACGCCGTCGCTGTTGCGGAACCCGGCCGGCGCGAGGGCCAGCACCGTGTACGTGCCTGGCGGCAGGTTGTCGAACCGGTAGTTCCCGGTCCCGTCCGTCGTCGTGGCGGTGATCGGGTTGCCGCCCGCGTCCAGCAGCGTCACCGTCGCGCCGGGGATGCCCGGCTCGCCGGCGTCGCGGACGCCGTTGTTGTTCGCGTCCTCGAACACGAGGTTGCCGAGGGCGAGCGCGATCGGCGAGTAGAGGCCGAAGTCCTGCCGCAGGTTGGCGAACCCGGCGCTGTCCGGGTTGCCGGCCGTTCCGGGGTCGGTGACCGTAATGAGTTCCGTCTGGACGAACCCGCCGGCCGCCGTGCCGCGGTCCACGCCGTCGGCCGTCTGGCCGGCGGACGGCTCGAACGGGCCGGGGGCGAACGGGCCGGGGCCGTTGCCGGTGCTGCTGACGAGGCCGGCCGGCGGCGCGATCCGCACGCGGTACTGGCCGGGCGTCACCGGGAACTGGTACAGCCCGTTGCCGTCGGTCGTCGTGGACGCGAGGACCGTCCCGGCGGAATCGAGCAGATCGACGGCCACGCCGCCGATGCCGGTCTCCCCGGCGAGCGGGTCGAACGCGCCGTTGTTGTTCGCGTCCCGCCAGATGAGGTTGCCGAGCAGCACCGGGCGGTACAGGCCGAAGTCCTGCGCCAGGTTCGCCGCGCCGCCCTCGTCCGGGTTGCCGGCCGGCAGCAGCGTCACGGTCGTGGCGATGAACCCGCCGGCCGTCGTGCCGTGGTCGGCGTTGTTCGCCGTGATGCCGGTCGCCGGCTCGAACGGCCCGGTCGCCTGCCCGTTCGCCCCGGTGCTGCTGGCGTACCCCTGGCCGGCCGGCGGCGTGATGCGGATCGTGTAGTTGCCGCTGACGAGGTTGTCGAAC
Source organism: Limnoglobus sp. (assembly GCF_059499385.1). NCBI lineage: Bacteria > Pseudomonadati > Planctomycetota > Planctomycetia > Gemmatales > Gemmataceae > Limnoglobus > Limnoglobus sp. Next base: position 36,883 of record NZ_JCABYM010000074.1, read on the forward strand.
CGGTACAGCCCGTCGGCCAGCGTCGTCCGGCTGCCGATGACGGCGTTCGTCGCGTCGAGCAACTCGACGAGCACGCCGGCGACCGGCGTATCGGCCCCGTCGAAGACGCCGTTGTTCGCGCGGTCCTCGAAGACGAAGTCGCCGAGGGCGAGCGGCCGGAAGAACCCGAAGTCCTGCCGCAGGTTCGCGTCGTTCGGGTTAACGATCGTGTCCGGGTTCCCGGCCGCCCCCACGTCGCCGAGGGTGACGACGGCGTCCACGAACTTGCCGGCCGTGATCGTCGCGTTCAGCGTGCCGTGATCGACGTTGTTCGTCGTCGTCTGCGGGGCCGGCTCGAACGGGCCGCTCGCGCCGCCGTTCACGCCCGTGCTGGTCGTGAACCCGGCCGGCGTCGTGACGCGGACGGTGTACTGGCCGGGCGACAGGTTCGTGAACAGGTACGCGCCGTTCGCGTCCGTCGTCGTCGTGCCGGCCGTCTTGCCGAGCGCGTCGATGAGCTGCACGGCGACGTTCGCGAGCGGGGCCTCGCCGGCGTCGTGCGTGCCGTTGTTGTTCGCGTCCTCGAACACGAAGTTCCCGAGGGCGAGCGGGCGGAAGAACCCGAAGTCCACGGTCATGTTCGCGGCCGCGTCCGCCGTCCCCTGCGGGTTCGGCAGGCCGACGAGATCACCTTCGCCGGTCGGCAGCGTGGCGCCCGGCCCGACCACGGCGACGCCGCTGCGGACGAGGCCGCCGGCGACGGTCGTGCCGCTGTCATCGCTGTCGGTCGTCGTCGGCGCACCGATGAGCGTCGGGGCCGGCTCGAACGGGCCGGCGGCGCTGCCGTTCGTGCCGGTGCTCGACCGCGCGCCGGCGATGGCGTCCACCACGACGACGTAGCTGCCGGCCGACAGGTCGGCGGCGCTGGCCGCGCCGAGCAGGTCGTCGAACCGGTAGTACCCGCCGTTCGCGGTCGTCGTCGTGCGGAGGGCCGTCGCCCCGGCGAGCAGGTTCCCCGCCGCGTCGAAGTCCGTCGGCCGGTACAGCCTTACCGTCGCGCCGTCGATCCCCGGCGTGCCGCCGTCGGCCGCGTCGATGGTGCCGCTGTTGTTCTTGTCCAGCCAGACGCGGTTGCCGAGGCTGAACGTGCGGACGAGGCCGAAGTCCTGCCGCAGGTTCGCGAACCCGCCGCCGTCCGGGTTGCCGCTCGCGGCCAGCGTCACCGTGTTCGCGCGGATCACGTAGCCGGTGACGTTGTTGCCGCTGACGGCCTTGCCGTGGTCCACCTCGTTCGTGAGGCTGTTGCCGGGCGGGAGCGCGGACTCGAACGGGCCGTTCACGAGGTCCGCCCCGCCGCCGCTGGAACTGCGGAACCCGGCCGGCCCGACGACTTCCACGATGTAGTCGCCGGCGAGCAGCCCGGTGAACAGGTAGCCGCCGCCGGCGACCGTCTGCTGCGTGGCGAATACCGTGTTCGGGGCCGCCGCCTGATAGAGGTTGACCGTCACGCCCGCGATCCCGGCCTCGACGCCGGCGTCGAAGTCGCCGTCGTTGTTCGAGTCCTCCCACACGAAATCGCCGAGGGACACGCCGTCGATGAACCCGGCGTCGGAGGTGTGGACGCTGTTGCCGGCCGCGTTCCCGATCAGGTTCACGACCGACACGCCGCTCGTGCCGGTCAGGGCGAAGTCGGAGTTCCGCAGGTCGCCGTTGCCGTCCGTCGTCGTGCCGTCGCCGGTGTGCCCGGCGTTTACGGTCGTGAGGATCAGCCCGGTGAGCGGGACCTGTTGCGTGCCGGACACGTTCGGGATGACGACCTGGTACTTCGCGCCGTTCGCCAAGCCGGCGACGCCGTATTGCTCGCCGTCCGTGGTCGTGCCGGGGCCGTTGCTGAAGTAGTAGCTGCCGTCCGCCGCCGTCTTCGCCGTCGCCAGGAGGTTCCCGTTAATGTCCTGCAGCTGAACGATCACGTCCCGGATGCCCGGCTCGCCGGGGTCCTGGACGCCGTCCCGGTCGGTGTCGCGGAAGACGCGGTTGCCGATCTCGACCGGCGGGTCGTTCGCGATGGCGATCAGGTCGCCGAGGCCGTTCGCCTTGCCGAACGTCCCGTCCGGGTCGGTCGGCCCGGTCGCCCCCTCGTCCCGGCTGTAAATCTGGTAGGACTTCTCCAGCCCGCCGGCGTCGGCGTCGAACCACCGGATGCCGCCGGTGCGGAGGTCGCCGTTGTACAGCGGGTCGAAGTGCGCGTTGACGACGCTGCCGAACCCCGGCAGCTGCGTCACCCCGCCGAGGCTCGTGCCGCCGTGCCCGCCGCCGAGGCCGCCGTTGCCGTAGTCGTCCTCGCCGTAGAACTCGCCGCCGCCCGGCCCGAACCCGCTGCCCACGCCCGTGCCGGCCTGGGCGACGTTGTTCGGGTTCCGGCCGTTCGCCTCGATGTCGAACGTCCCGCCGTCGGCGAACGCCTTCAGCAGGTCCCCGGACGACACCCCCTCGACCCGCCCGGCCGGCGACCCGGCGAGCAGCGGCGGCCCGGCCTCCGGCCCGTTCGACTGCGCCCCGCGGCCGGTCTGGTCGCCGTTCCGGTCGCGGATGCTGATCGTCAGGTTCCCCTGCGTGTCGAACGCCAGCCCGCTGACGATCGGCTGCGGGTACTGCGACGCGTACAGCCCGCCGGCGAGGTTGTTCAACTGCACCCGGTTGTACGTCGGCGACCACGCCCGGAAGTCGTCCGACCCGGCGAAGCTGCTGCCGCGGGCGTAGCTCAGGTCGAACCCGTCGCCGCCGGCGTCGTTCACCAGCGACCCGCCGAAGGCGTTCGTCGCGGTGTCGAAGGCGTACACGTACCCGCGGAGGGTCGTCCGGTTCTGGTCGCTCTCCGCCGAATCGACGAGGCCGACGTACACGAGGCCGCCGCGGGCCTGCACCGCCCACGGCCGCACGTCGTTCGGGTCCGCCCCGGCCGGCGTCGGGACGGCGATCGACCGGACGTTCGCCGCGTCCGCCGCCCCGTTCGCCAGGACCGGGATGATGTACAGCCGCCGGTCGGCGAGGTTCATCACGTAAACGGTGCCGCCGTCGGCGCTCACGTCCAGCCCGCCGAGGGACGACTTGCCGACGGCGTTCCACCCGGCGTTCCCGGAGTCCGTGTCGTAGGCGTACCCGCCGCCGGTCCGGGCCGTGAAGAACGCGCCGAACCCGCCCTGCGTGTCCACCGCCGGCTGGAGCGCGTTCGTGGCCGCGTCCCGGACGCCGGTGAGGCCCTCCAGGTTGATCCACTGCGCCGCGGTCGTGACGGAATTCGGCGTGTCGGTCGCGGGGAGGGCGAACGTGTAGATCGCGCCGGTCCCGCCCGGCCCGAGGCCGCTGTGCCGCTTCGCGTACGCCGCCGCGTAGGCGGCCCGCTGTTGCCGGTTGAACCCGAGGCCCCACGTCGTCCCGACCTGCGACGCCGGGATGGAGACCGCGTGGTCGCTCAGGGCTTGCCGGTTCGCGGCGTCGCTGTTCGCCTGCTGCGTCGAGCCGGACGAGTACGGGAAGCTGATGATCGCCGATTCCGTGTTCCCGACGGCCGTGCCGAACGTGTACCGGGACGTGACGAGCAGCGGGTCGTTCTGGAAGTACGTCGCCGCCTGGACGAGGCCGAGGTTGACCGCCGCCGCGCCGTCCATGACGAACTGCGTCGTCGTGCCGTTCGCCGGGCCGTGCGGCCCGGCCGCGAACCCGGCGGCGGCCAAGCCGGTGAACTCGACGCGGTACTGCCCGGCCCCGGTGGGCACGGACCACGCCCCGGTCCCGGCGGCCGTCGTCGTCTGGCCGACCTGCGCCCCGGCCGCGTCGAACACGGTGACGGTGATGTTGCCGACGCCGGCGTCGGTCGCCGTGCTAATCGTCCCCGCCGCCCCCACGGCCGTGCCGCCGAGGTTGGCGAGCGTGCCGGGGGCGTCCAGCACGCCGTTCGCGTTGTAGTCCTGGAACGCGAACCCGCCGACGGCCGGCACCTCACGGGCTTCCAACGGCAGGGCGGCCAGCTTCGTCGGAGCGGGGCGGAGAAGGGAACGGCGCAGCAGCCCGCGCGCCCGGCGGGCGAAGAACGAGTTGGGCATTATGGGCGAACCTCAAGGGTGCCTATCAGGTGGCGTCGGGCCGCGCGGGTGCTTCACGTCCTGCGGCGGGAGACCGGCTGAAGGCATAGAGGAAATACTCTACCCGTCATCCGAGTAACCGCCACCGAAACCGTCCCCAAATTGCCGCCTTTACCCCGGTAGTGCCCGATTTCGCCACAGTCCGGGACCGGCCGGGTAAGGCGTGTCGAGAATTCAGGGTCGTTCGGTCCGCGAGTTTGATCCCAAAGAAACGACGGCCCGCAATCGCCGGGTGATTCTCATCTCCTATCGATCTTTCATTTTTGACTGCTTCAGCGACTTCACGAATGACGTGTGAAGTCGTCGGGAGGCCCGCGGACACATCCGTCGCAATTCGTTCAGTCGTCGAGGCGGGTAAAGGCGGGACGCCGCGCGCGACCGGCCGGGCCCGGACTTCCCCGACGAGCGCCGGGAACGCCTTGTTTTCTAGTAGATGTCCAAGATGCCGAAGATTCTACCCCCCCACCCCCTCCACGGCGGGACCGGGGCCGTCACGGTTATAACGAGCGCGACCAAAGTAGTAGGCACACTCCGTGTGCCGTCTGCTGGTGGCCGCAGTGACTCGGACGAACTCCCCGCGGCGGGAACGAAACGGCACACGGAGTGTGCCTACTACTCTGTGTCCGCCGCGACCCCGACGAACCCGCCGACACGCCGAGGAGACGGCACACGGGGTGTGCCTACTAATTTTTGTTGACAGTGTACAAACGTATCTTATCTTCCGGCATCCCGCACTCCGAGGGTTGCCGCCAATGGTCCCGCTGTTCCTTACCGCCCTGCTCGCCCAACCGCCGTCGCCGGCGATCAAACTGCCGGACGAGGTGAAGGCCGCGCCCGGCCGCATCGTCCGGCTGACCGCCGAGACGACCGGCCGGCACGTCCGCTGGCACCTCGCGGCCGACGACGCCGACCTCGTGCCGTTCCCGGACGGGGCCGCGGCCGTGTTCAGCAGCCCGAAGCCGGGGCGGTACACGGTCCTCGCCTGGACGGCCGCCGGGGACGTGCCGAGCGACGCCGCGAAGTGCGTCGTTGTGGTCGGCGACCCGCCCGGCCCCGCCCCGGCCGACCCGCTCGCCCGCGACCTGGGGAAGCTGTTCGCCGAGGACGCGACCGCCGACAAGCCCGCGCACGCGGCGCAGCTGGCGGCCCTGTACCGGGAGGCGGTCGCGTTCGCGGAGAAGGCGGACGTGGCGACGACCGGCGACCTCGCCGCCCGCATCCGGGCCGCGGCCGCCACGCTCGTCCCGGCGGACGCGCTCGTCGGCCTCCGCAAGCGGATCGCCGAGGAGGTCGCGAAGGAACTGTCCACCGACGGCGAGAAGCCGCTCGACGCCGCCACGCGAACGAAGGCGGCGAAACTCTTCGACCGCGTTGCCACCACCCTGGAGGGATTGAAATGACGAAGCGCATCGGGTTGTTTCTCGCCGGCGTCGTACTCGCCGGCCTCGGCATCTGGGTTTTCCCCTCGCCGCCGTCGAACGAACCGCGCACGTTCGGCTGGGTCGATGACCGCGATCAGGTTCGGGCGATCACCGGCACGATCCCGAACCCGCAGTTCCAAACCACGGAGGCATTCCAGAGCGAGTACGCCGGGCCGGACGACGTGTTCCTGTGGGACGCGGCCCGGCAGGTGCTCGGCGGCCTCATCCCGCCGCGGGACCAGGGGTCGGTCGGGTCGTGCGTGAGCTTCGGCACGGCCGCGGCCGTCGAGCACCTGATCTGCGTGCAGATCGCGAGCGGCGCGCGGGAGGAGTATCGCGACCTCGTTCAGGAAGTGATCTACGGCGGCTCCCGCGTGGAGGTCGGCGGCGGCCGGGTCCGCGGCGACGGGAGCGTCGGGGCGTGGGCGGCGAAGTTCGTCACCGACTACGGCGTCCTGCCCCGCGGCGTGTTCGGCCGGTTCGACTTGCGGACGTACAGCGTGGCCCGGTGTCGCGAGTTCGGCAACACCGGCGTGCCGGACGAGTTGGAGCCGGAGGCGCGGAAGCATCCGGTGAAGGCGGTGGCGAACGTGCGGAGTTGGGACGAGGCGCGGGCGGCGGTCCGCAACGGCTACCCGCTGATCGTGTGCAGCAGCCAGGGGTTCAACATGGCCCGCGACGCGGACGGGTTCTGCCAGCCGCGGGGCGTCTGGATGCACTGCATGGCGCTGGTCGGCGTGCGCGGGGGAAGTCGCCCCGGCGGGTTCCTGTTGAACTCGTGGGGCGCGTCCGCGCACGGCGGCCCCCGCGGCGTCGGCGACCCGTCGCCGGCCGGGTTCTGGGCGGACGCGGCCGTGCTGGACCGGATGTTGAAGCAGGGCGACAGTTGGGCGTTCAGCAACTTCCGCGGCTTCCCGGCGCGGAAGCTCGACTGGTACGCGAAGCAAACCATTGACGATTCACGGGTCGCCCGCCGGTGACCCACAGTATTTAGCCGCCGGCTTGCCGGCGGGCCTTCCTCCTACCCAAAACCCCGCCGGCAAGCCGGCGGCTATATCGGAACCTTCCCATGCGAACGATCATCACCCTGGTTCTGTTCCCCGCCCTCGCCGCCGGTGCGGGGCCGACGCCCGCCCAGAAGCTGCGGGCGAAGGCCGCCCTCGCGCTGGCGTTCGCGCCGCCGACCTACGCCGAGCAGCACGCGAAGGCGCTGAGGGAGGGCAAGCCGCTCGTCGTGTTCGTCGGCCGCCCGGCGACGCCCCTCGCCGGGTGCGTCTGCGTCGCGTGCGAATCGTTCCCGGACGCGGCGGCGGGGGCGGTCGTGATCGGCCGGCCGCACGGCGGCACGCTCCGCCGCCTCGACCTCCCCGGCCGCCCGACGGCGGACGCCGTCCGCCAAGCCCTCGCGACGGGCACGACCGGCTCGACGGAACTTCCCGGCCGGGAGGCGAATTGATTCCAGGGGCGGGGCGGTTCGCGGCGTCATTTCCCCGGCATCAGGCTCCGCTCGATGAACGTCGTGTCCACGGTCCCGTTGATGAACTCGGCCGTGCTCATGATCCGCTGGTGGATCGGGATCGTCGTCGCGATGCCCTCGACCGTGAACTCCCGCAGCGCCCGCCGCATCACCGCGATCGCCTCGTCCCGCGACGGCTGGTGGACGAGGAGCTTCGCCACCATGCTGTCGTAGTTCGGCGGGACGCGGTAGCCGGGGACGACGTGCGAGTCCAACCGCACGCCGGGGCCGCCCGGCGGCTGCCACGTCGTAATCGTCCCCGGCGACGGCCGGAAGTCCTTCGCCGGGTCCTCGGCGTTGATCCGGCACTCGATCGCGTGGCCGCGGGGGGAAATGTCCTTCTGCCGGTAGCGGAGCTTCTCCCCGGCCGCGACGCGGATCATCTCGCGGATGATGTCCACGCCGGTGATCAGTTCCGTGACCGGGTGTTCGACCTGCACGCGGGCGTTCACCTCGATGAAGTAGAAGTTGTTGTCCTTGTCCACCAGGAACTCGCACGTCCCGGCCGAGTAGTACCCGGCCGCCTTCGCCAGCCGCACGGCCGCGTCGCAGATGTTGTCCCGCACCTTCTCCGGCAGGTTCGGGGCCGGGGCCTCCTCGACGAGCTTCTGGTGGCGGCGCTGGAGGGAGCAGTCGCGCTCGTAGAGGTGGATGACGTTGCCGTGCCGGTCGCCGAGGAGTTGGACCTCGATGTGCCGCGGCTGGTCGAGGTACTTTTCGAGGAAGACGGACCCGTCCTTGAACGCCTGCTCGGCCTCCTGGCGGGCGGACTGGAGGCCGCTGAGGAGGGTGATGTCGTTGCGGGCGACCCGCATGCCGCGGCCGCCGCCGCCGGCGGACGCCTTGATGAGCACCGGGTAGCCGACGGCGTGCGCGAACTTCAGCGCCTCCTCGTCGGACGTGACGATCCCGTCCGAGCCGGGAACGGTCGGGACCTTCGCCTTCTTCGCCAGCTGCTTCGCCTTGTCCTTGTTGCCGACGGCGTCCATCGCCTCTTCCGGCGGGCCGATGAACTCGATCTTGCACTCCCGGCAGATGTGCGCGAACTTCGAGTTCTCGGACAGGAACCCGTAGCCGGGGTGGATGGCCTGGGCGTTGGCGATCTCGGCGGCGGCGATGATCCGGTCCACCTTCAGATAGGACTCCGGGGCCGGGCCGGGGCCGATGCAGATGGCCTGGTCGGCGAGTTTCAAGTACGGGGCGTCCTTGTCGGCCTCGCTGTAGACGCAGGCGACCTCGATGCCGAGGTCGCGGCAAGCGCGGATGACGCGGAGGGCGATCTCCCCCCGGTTGGCGACGAGAATGCGTTGGAACATGCTTCGCTCGAACTCGGAACTCGGAAGTGGGAGCGCGGAACTCGAAGCGACGTGGGTTTTCCGTTCCGCGTTCCGAGTTCCGCGATCCGCGCTAGGACAACTCGACGCGGAACAGGACCGTGCCGAAATCGACCGGCTGGCCGTTCTTGACGCACACCTCGGCGATCGTGCCGGAACAGTCGGCGGGCAGGTCGTTGAACAACTTCATCGCCTCGAGCTTGCAGACGACGGTATCCGGCTTCACCTTGCTGCCGACCTTCACGTAGTCGTCCTTGTCCGGGCCGGGCTTCGCGTAGAACGTGCCGACCATCGGCGACTTGATCTCGTGCAGGTTCGACTTCGCCGGCGGGGCGTGCGGTGATGTCGCCGGCGCGGCGGCGGCGGCCGGGGCGTGGGACGGCGCGACGGGGGCCGGGGCCGGCGCGGCCGCGGCCGTCACGATTCGCGCCCCGCGGCGGAGGCGGATGCGGTGCTCGCCCTCGTGCAGGTCGATCTCGCTCAGGTCCTGCTCGGCCATGAGCTTGACCAGGAATTCGACCGTCTTCGTGTCGAACGGGCGGTTCGCGCCGGGTTTGCTGTCGGACCCCACGGTGGGTTTCCTCCGTCCTGGGTAGACGACAAGGGCGGGCCGGTCGGCCCGCCCTCGGTTGGTTGACTACAGGATATGAAGGGACGGCAACGGCGGCGATTCTCGCCGCGGTGCGGGGCCGTTAAGCGACGCGAGTCGCTCTTATATAGCCGCCGGCTTGCCGGCGGGGTTTTTCGCCCCCCCCCACAACCCCCCCCCGCGCCCGCGGCGCGTTAAAGCGGGGACGCCGGGGCACCGGGGGCGGCGG
>NZ_JCABYM010000074.1:46102-49159 GCF_059499385.1 Limnoglobus sp.
CGGGGGGCTTTTCTCGCGGCGGTGCGGGGCCTTTAACCGACGCTATTCGAAATTATATCGCCCCGGGATTGCCGGCGGGGTTTTGCGCCCCCCCAAAAACCCCGCCGGCAAGCCGGCGGCTATATAAGAGCGACTCGCCGTTACACGTTCTCCTTCGGCAGGCTCGACAGCACCACCCCGCAGTCCCGGCGGACGACCACGTCGTCCTCGATCCGCACGCCGCCCCAGCCGGGGATGTAGATGCCCGGCTCGATGGTGATGACCATGCCGACCTCCAGCGTGTCGGTCGAGTTCTGCCGGACCCGCGGGGCCTCGTGCGTCTCCAACCCGATGCCGTGGCCGAGGCCGTGGGTGAAGTAGTCGCCATACCCGGCGTCCGAAATCACCTTGCGGGCCGCGGCGTCCACCTCCTTCGCCGGCACGCCCTCGCGAATGGTGGCGATCGCCGCCTGCTGGGCCTTCAACACCGTCTCGTAGACCTTGTCGAAGTCGTGGCCGACCCGCTCGCCCTTGTTCTTGCGGGTCGGCGCGATGACGAACGGCGACTTGAACGTCCGCGTCAGGTCGCTGCGGTAGCCGTTCAGCACCGCGCCCCAGTCCACGAGCAGCTTGCTGCCGTCGGTCATCCGCTTGTGCGTCGGCGGGGCGTGCGGCAGCGCCCCGCGCTCGCCGACGGCGATGATCGGCGGGAACGGCGTGCAGTCGCCCCCGGCCCGGCGGACGTAGTTCTCGATCGCCGCCACCATGTCCCGCTCGTCGTCGGATTCCCGGAGCGTACTCGTGAACATGACGTAGGCCCGCTCCGCGACCTGGATCGCGGCCTTGATCGCCTCCACCTCGGACGCGTCCTTCAAGACGCGCAACGCCTCGACCTTCCCCCGCATCGACACGAGTTGGCTCTTCGGGGCGTACTCGCCGAGGGCCGCGGCCAGCGCGAGGGTGACGTGGTCGGCCTCGATGCCGACGGCCTTCGCGGCCGCCTTCGTGAGCAACTCGCCCGCCGCCTCCGGCGTCGTCTTGTTGTGCGGCCGGATGTGGACCTCCAGGCCGGGGCACTCCTCCTGGATCTGCTGCTCGAACCGGTTGTCGCTGACGAGGACGGCGTTCTTGGCCGTGAGGAGCAGGTACGAGCTGTCGCCGAGGAACCCGGTGAGGTACGTGACGTTCACCGGGTTGGTGACGAGGATCGCGTCGAGGCTGTCCTTCTTGAGGTCGCGGGCGAGGATCGACCGCCGTTGGGTGAAATAGTTCATGGCTGGGGGCGAACCGGGGGGCTAGGGCGATTCAAAGACCGACCCCTACAATGACACATCCGGGATGGGAACGCAAACGGGAAGCGGGGGCGGGATGATACCGGTGTTGCTCGACCTGCGGGGGAAGCGGGTGCTGGTGGTCGGCGGCGGGGCCGTCGGCCGGCGGAAGGCGCGGGCGGCCCGCGACGGCGGGGCGGTCGTCCGGCTCGTCGCGCCGGAGCCGCTGCACGCGGACTTCGCGGCCGACACGTCCGTCGAGTGGGTCCAGGCGAGCTACCACGCGGACCACATGCAGGGCATGGCGCTCGTGTTCGCGGCGGCGACGCCGGCGGTGAACGACCGGGTGGCGCTCGACGCGATCCGCCGGGGCGTGTGGGTGAACTCCGCGACCGACCCGACGGCCGGGGATTTCACCCTGCCGGCCGTCGTCCGCCGCGGCGAGCTGGTGCTGGCGGCGAGTACCGGCGGCGCGGCCCCGGCCCTGGCCCGCCGCATCCGCGAGAAGCTGGAGGCGGAGTTCGACGAGGCGTTCGCGACGTGGATTCGGCTGCTGGAGACGATCCGCCCGTTGGCGCGGGAGCGAATCGCGGACCCGGAGCGGCGGCGGGCACTGCTCGACGCGTTCGCCGACTGGCCGTGGCTGGAGCGATTGCGAACGGGCGGGGAGGCGGCGGTGTGGGAGATGATGGTGAAGGGCGTGCGGGAGGCGGATTAGCCGCACCAGACTTCCGAAGTCCGGCTTCGACTTCGGAAGTCGATCCCGCGCCGCGGCGTACCTTCAATTCCCCTTCGGTCCCGGTCCCGCTCGACTTCCGAAGTCGAAGCCGGACTTCGGAAGTCGGAAGGCCACGGCCCTCCGGTAAACCGGCGGCTATATAATTTCGACCATGACGCTGTCCACGCTGCAAGGCGTGTCGCACACCTGCTTCGGCCTCAGCTACCTGCTCGCCCTCGGCCTCGAACTCGCCCGGCTGCGGTGGCCGCGGGCCGGCATGCGCCCCGCCGGCCTCGCCCTCGGAGCGGTCGGCCTGTTCACGCACTCCGCGTACCTCGCGATTCATCACCCGTCGTTGGCCACGTCCTACGGGTCGCTGTTGCTCCTCGCGTGGGTGCTGGCCGTGTTCTACTTCTACGGCAGCCTGCACCACGCCCGGCAGGCGTGGGGCGTGTTCGTGCTGCCGGTCGTCGTCGCCCTCGTCGGGCTGTCGCTGGCGCTCGTTACTCTCAGTGGGACCGCCGACGTGGAGGTTCCCGCGTGGCTCGTCGGCGAGAAGTTCTGGGGGGCGGTCCACGGCCTGTTGCTGCTGCTCGCGGCCGTCGGCCTCAGCGTCGCGTTCCTGAGTAGCGTGATGTACCTGGTGCAGGCCCACCGGCTGCGGACGAAGGCGAACCCGCTCGACCTGAAGCTGCTCAGCCTCGAGCGGCTGGAGGCGATGAGCCGGCGGGCGGTGAACGCGGCGTTCCCGCTGCTCGCGGCCGGCGTGCTGCTGGGGATGTTGATGCTGAACCACGAGCCGGTGAGCGCGCTACTCACGCCGTCGGTGAAGGTGCTCGGCAGCTACGGGCTGATCCTGGTGGTGGCGATGCTGGTGTACATGCGGTACGCGGCCCACGTGTCCGGCCGGCGGCTAGCCGTGTGGTCGATCCTGGCGTTCGTGCTGCTGGTGATGGTGCTGATGGCCGCCCACCCGTTCGCGGAGGGCGGGAAGTGAGGAACGACCACTCGCGAACACCTACCCGCGTCCACTCTTGTTCCCTCCCCCCTTGGGGGGGAGGGTTAGGGAGGGGGGTAAGCCTTCCTCCC
>NZ_JCABYM010000075.1:0-1934 GCF_059499385.1 Limnoglobus sp.
GGGGGGGGGGGGGGGGGGGGGGGGGGGGGGGTGTGTGGGTGTGTGGGTTGTGGGGGGGGGGGGGGGGGTGGTGGGGCGGGGGGGGGGGGGGGGGGGGGGGGGGGGGGGGGGGGGCGCCCCCCCCCCCCCCCGACCTTCCTCCCTCCGACACGATTCTCACCGGGGCGGCAAGCCTTACCCCCCTCCCTAACCCTCCCCCCAAGGGGGGAGGGAACAAGACCACGAACCCCGCCCAACGGCCTACAGTTGCGTCTCCGCGATCTCGAGCGCCTTCATCAGGCCCATCGCCTTGTTCACCGTCTCCTGGTACTCGCTCGTCGGGTCGCTGTCCGCGACGACGCCGGCCCCGGCTTGGACGTAGGCCGTCGTCCCCTGAATCACCATCGTCCGCAGCGCGATGCAGGTGTCCATGTTCCCGCTGAAGTCGAAGTACCCGACCGCACCGCCATACGGCCCGCGGCGGTGCGGCTCCAGCTCGTCGATGATTTCCATCGCCCGCACCTTCGGCGCGCCGGACAGCGTCCCGGCCGGCAGGCTCGACCGCATCGCGTCGAACGCCGTCAGCCCGGCCCGCAGCGTCCCGGTCACGGTACTCGACAGGTGCATGACGTGGCTGTACCGTTCGACGGTCAACAGGTCGCTAATCTTCACGCTGCCGACCTCCGCGACCTTGCCGATGTCGTTGCGGGCGAGGTCCACGAGCATGATGTGCTCGGCCCGCTCCTTCGGGTCGTGGACCAGCTCCTCGGCGAGCGCCTTGTCCTCCTCCGGCGTCGCCCCGCGCTTGCGGGTTCCCGCCAGCGGGCGGACGGTCATCTCGCCGTTCTCGACGCGGCACATGATCTCCGGCGACGCCCCGACGAGCTTCACCGGCCCGCACTTGACGAAGAACATGAACGGCGACGGGTTCACCACCCGCAGCGCCCGGTAGATGTTGAACGGGTCGGCCGTCGTCTCCGTCTGGAACCGCTGGCTCGGCACGACCTGGAACGCGTCCCCGGCGTTGACGTATTCGATCGTCTTCCGCACCGCCGCCTCGTACCCGGCCTGGGAGAAGTTCGATTGGTAGCGGTGGGAACTCGGATCGCGGATGTCGGACCGCGGAACGGAAACCGCGATGTCCGTCAGCGGCAGGTCGGTCACCGGCTTCTGGAGCTTTTCGACCAACTCGTCAACCCGGCGGCACGCATCGTCATAGGAGGTTCTGAGTTCCGCGATCCGCGATCCGCGATCCGCGATCGAAGCGTGCGCGATGACGTTCACCGTCTTGTTGATGTGGTCGAACACGACCATGCGGTCGTAGAAGGCGAAGCACAGGTCGGGGATGCGACGGTCGTCCCGCGGGGCGTTCGGCAGCCGCTCGACGTACCGGACGGCGTCGTAGCTGGCGTACCCGACGGCCCCGCCGACGAACCGCGGCAGCCCCGGCAGGTGCGGGGCGCGGAACCGCGCGACGTGCTCCTCCAGCGCCTTGAGCGGGTCGGCCGCCGTCGTCGTTTCGGCCTTGCCGTCGCGGTGGAGGGTGAGGGTTTGTTCGTAGCTCTCGAACCGCTCGAACGGCCCGGCCCCGACGAAGCTGTACCGGCCGATCCGCTCGCCGCCGACGACGCTCTCGAACAGGAACGCCCAGTCGTCGTGGGCGGCGACGGCCTTGAACGCGGAGACGGGGGTGAGCGTGTCGCCGACGAGCTGCCGGTACACCGGGACGACCGTGTGCGACTGCGCGAGGGCGGCGAACTCGTCGAAACTGGGGCGGTACTTCATCCGGTCATTGTCGGGAAGCGCGGCGGGAATGGCGAGCGTTCGCGGTAGGTCGGCCGAGTCGAGGCCGACCACCTGCACGCTTCAGTCGGCTTCGCGGAATTGCAACGGCGAGCGTCGCGGCGTGAGCGCGACGTGGCTCGCACCCATGCAGCCACGTCGCGCTCACGCCG
>NZ_JCABYM010000075.1:1944-37776 GCF_059499385.1 Limnoglobus sp.
CACCCCCCCCCCCCCCCCCCCGACGCTCGCCAATGATAAGGCAACCTCGTCCCCGCGGGTGGGAGGTGGTCGGCCTCGGCTCGGCCGACCTACGGGGTCGTCGCCTACGGCTTGACCGCCCGCTCCAACCGCTTCCGCTCGACGAGCGCCTTTTCGTGCGCTGCCTCGTCTAATTGCTTGACCCGCTCCTCCACCGCATTCTTGCCTTTCGCCGTCGCCTTCACGAGTAGGGAGCCGCTCCCCTCGTCGGCGATGACGGCCGTGACCTCGCCGCTAAACTCGTCGATCGCGATGAGCTCCTTCAGCACCTTCGCGACGTTCGCGGCCGAGGAATACTCCGGCTTGATCGTGTGTAGGGTGTAGGCGTTGACCTTCGGCGCGGAGTCCTTCGAGGCTCCGGTGCCAGTCAAAGCGGGGAGTGAGCTGGTGGTGTTCCGGCTCCCGCCGGTGGCGACGGGGAAAGGGGCCGCACCGCCGCCCCCCGCCGGGGTCAGGGAGTTCTGTCCGGCCGCCGGGGCCGGGCCGCCGGAACTGCCGGGAATGGTAGTTGGATTAAACCCGCCGCTGCCGTACCCGCCCGGCCCGCCGGGGGTCGTCGCCGGGGCTATACCACCGACCCCGCCGGGCCCGCCCATCCCCGGCCCTCCGGGGCCAGTGCTCGTCACGGCGGCCGCTTTCGGCCGCTTGAAGATCGCCAGATGGTGGGCAAAATTCTGACCGACTCCTATTCCCTGCCCAATGGTGACGAGTTCCCAGCCGTCTTTGCCTTCGTCGATAATCGTCTGTTTGCAATTGTCTAGACGGGTATTTGACAGGTCAACGAACTTGTACTCCCACGGCTGGCTGATCGGTCCGCGGGCCACCCCGCCGCCATAACTGCCCGACTGCCCGGCCGTGGCCGGGGCGATGGCCGCCGGGGCCGCCGGGGCGCCGGTGACGGCGGCCGGGTCCACGGCGGCCGGCCGCGGCGTCCGCGGGGCCGGGGGCGGAGCACCGGGCGCGGCCGACTGCGCGTCGGCGTTCGAGAACAGGCTCGCGCCGATGCCGGTGATGAGGCCGCCGGCGACCAGCACGGCCGCCGCCAGCAGTTTGACCTTCGTGAGCGTCATGTCCGCCACCCCTTGAGAAAGTTGAACCAGCGCCGCCGGGACCGTGCCCGCGTTCGCCGCGAAACTCATGACCGAATCGAAGAGCTGAACCGGGACGACGGCGGACCCGGTGGACGTGCCGAGGCCGACGGCCGCGACCGCGGCGGCCGGCGCGAGGCCGCGGGCCGTCAGCCGGTCGAGCAACCGCTGCTTCGCCTTCGACAGCCGCCCGGTCAGCGTGCCGGGCTTCCACCCGAGCTGCGCCGCCGCGTCCGGCTGCCGCACGCCTTCCAGGCAGCAGACGACGAACGCCACCCGCTCGCCGTCCGGCAGCCGGGCGACCTCCTCGTGGACGGCGGCCAGCGCCTCGTCCCATCGGGAGTCGGCGACCGGCGCGTCGGCCTCGCCGGCGGCGGCCTTCTTCTCGCGAAGGGTCCGCCGGGCGGCCCCGCGCTTGAGTTTGCTCGCCACCCGCACGGCGACGCCGTGCAGCCACGCGCCCAGCGCCTCCGGCCGCCGGACGCTCCCCGCCCCGCGGACGAGCGCCAGGAACGTCGCCTGGAAGGCGTCGTCCGCGTCGGTCGCGTTGGCGAGCAGGTTCCGGCAGACGCTCCAGACCATCGGCCCGTGCCGCCGCACGACGAGCGCGAACGCCGCCTCGTCCCGCGTCGCGGCGAAGCGGGCGAGCAGGTCCGCGTCGCCGGCCGGGTCGGTCGCGGCGGCGGTGATCGTGCGGCAAATGGCGCTCAGGCGGGAACCCACGACGGACGGCCTCCGGGTCACTCTTCTTGAGTATGTCCCCGCGCCGGGCGGATTCCTACGAAGTGACGGAAAGAAAAGTGGCTGCCGAGGAGTTGTTAGGTCGGGTCGAGGCTTTGCGAGGCCCGACACACGACATCCGAAGGGTCGAAGACCGAAGCCACGGCTCCCCGACTTTCTTCACCCCGAAGGGGTGGGACATGTCAGCCCAGGGCAACGCCCTGGATACGCTCCCACCCCCCGCAACAAGCCCTGAAAGAGCGGAAGAGTGTTCCGCCCTTTCAGGGCTTGCCCCGGTGCTTGTCCGACCCAGGGCGTTGCCCTGGGCTGACATGTCTCAGGCTTTCAGCCTGAAAGCCATGCCCGCGGGCCAGGTTGCGGAACGGTTGCGGTCTCCTGTCGGGCCTCGTCGCAAAGCCTCCTCGACCCGACCTACAAGACTACACCGCCGTGATTTCCTTCAGGGCGTTCGCCAGCATGTCGATATCCTCGGCCGTGCTGAACGGGCCGGGGCTGACGCGGACCAGGCCGTCCGGGAAGCTGCCGACGGCCCGGTGGACGTACGGGGCGCAGTGCAGCCCCGGCCGGATGGCGATGTCGAACGCCTGGTCGAGGATGCCGCCGATCTCCGGGGCCGGCAGCGCGTCCGTGTAGAAGCTCACCGTGCCGACCTTCCGCGAACGGTCCCGGTGGCCGACGAACGTGAACCCGGCCCCTTCGAGCTGCTGGTAGAGCCGGTCGCACAGCTCGACCTCGTGCGCCCGCAGCTTCTCCGGCGTTTCCTTCTCGACGAAGTCCAGCCCGGCGGTCATGCCGACGACGCCGAGGACGTTCGGCGTGCCGCCTTCGAGGTAGTACGGGAACTCCTTCGGCTGCGTCGGCGAGGACGAGTCGCCGCCGGTCCCGCCTTCCCGCCAGGGCTTGAGCGTCACCCGCGGGGCGACGTACAGCGCGCCGGTCCCGGTCGGCCCGAACAGGCACTTGTGGCCGGGGAACGCGAGCAGGTCGATGGCGAGCGCCTGCACGTCGATCGGCACGACGCCGATCGTCTGGGCCGCGTCCACGAGGAACAGTACGTCCCGCTCGCGGCAGATGCGGCCGACCTCCGCGACCGGCTGCACCGTGCCCAGGACGTTCGAGGCGTGCGTCAGCGCGACGAGCCGCGTCTTCGTCGTGATCGCGTTTTGAATCGCGTCCGGATCGATGGTGCCGCCGCCGTCGGACGCGACGCGGGTGAGGGTGATGAACCCGCCCTCGGCCATCGCGACGAGCGGCCGCGAGACGCTGTTGTGTTCGAGGTCGGTCGTGACGACGTGGTCGCCGGCCGCGAGGACGCCCTTGAACGCCATGTTCAGCGCGTCGGTGCAGTTGAGGGTGAAGACGAACCGCTCGGGGCCTTTGCCGTTGACGAACCGGTTGAGCCGGTGGCGGCCGTCGTCGAGGGCGTGCTCGGCGGCGAGGGCCATCTTGTGCCCGGCCCGGCCGGGGTTGGCGAGGGTGGTGCGGGCGAACCGGTCCATGGCGACGTAGACGGATTCCGGCTTCGGGAAGCTGGTGGCGGCGTTGTCGAGGTAGATCACGGGAGAATCTCGGAGACGGGGATCGCGCCGACGGCCTTCTTGCCGACGACGACGGGCACGGCCTGGCCGGGGGCGAACGTGTCGTGCCCGCGGTAGCCCGGCGACCGGCCGCCGCGGGGCTGGGTGTACACCTCGACGACCCGCTCGCGGAGGTTCACCACCCAATAGATCGGGATGCGAGCGGCGGCATAACTCTCCAACTTCTCGCCCCGATCTTCGTCGAGCGACGTGTCGGCGACTTCGACGATCAGCAGCACCTCGCGGGGGGTAGGCTGAACCTCGTCGTACCGGTCATCCGGTCCGAGTACGACGGCCAAGTCCGGTTCCGGCTCGCTGTCCTGATTCGGGATCGAGATCGGCTTCTGGGTCCGCAACAGGAATTCGTCCGGGAGCAACTTCCAGAACCGCTTTTCGAGTTTCGACGCCGTGCTAGCGTGGGGCGTGTTCTGGGGCATCTTGTACTTGATGACTCCGTTCAACAGCTCATACGGGTCGCCCGGCTTCAGTACGCCCACTTCGATGAGCGTGTGGTACTCGGCGAGCGTGAACCGGCGGACGAAGAAGTTCGTACGCGTCGGCGCGAGTGTGGGCAGCCCCAGGTCGATGCTCACGGGAGAATCTCGTTGACGGGGATCGAACCGACGGCCTTCTTGCCGACGACGACGGGCACGGCCTGGCCGGGGGTGTAGTCGGTGCGGACGCGGTATTTCCATGTCCGGCCGGGGCGCGGCTGCCTGTAAACTTCGACGGCTCGGTCGCGAAGGTTTACGATCCAATACACCGGCACTCGAGCCTCGGCGTACAGTCGTAGCTTCGGACCGCGTTCGGTTTCGAGTGATCGTTCGGCCACCTCGACGACCAGCATGGGTACGACCGACCCGCTTGTTTCACATGCGATGTCCGGGTACAAGGCACTGTCGAGCAGCGTGACCGGCTTCCGAGACGCGATGGCGAACCTCGGCGGTACGAGCGGACGAAGCAAGCCCATCAACTGCCATCGGACGCTATCGTGCGGGGGTTTCGGAGTCGTGTTGTCGGTGATGATCCCCCGGATCAACTCGTTCCGCCCGTTCGCCTTCAACAGCCCGTCTTCCATCAACAGACGGAATTGCGCGAGCGAAAACCGATAGACTCGCGATTCCAGGTCGGCCGGAATCGGTCGTGGTCGTATTCGGCGGGGTACGGGCGTCGTCGCGGTCATTTCTTTCCCTCAACACCAATCTACCCGACGATCCGCCCCGCGCGATGCTCAATGCCCGATGTACTTCGCGTACAGCGTCCTCGCGCGGTCGCTGTCGTCGGTCCCCTTGATGATCGCCCGGCCGTCCGGGAAGACGGTGAACTCGTACCCCTCGCCGCCGTCGGTCACGGCGAACTTCAGCAGGAACTTGTTCGCCGTCACCGGGCCGCTCGCCCGCAGCTGGTTCGCCAGCGTCGGGAAGTCGAGCCGCGTCCCGGCCCGCTGCGTCACCTGCACCGCGTTCCGGCCGCAGAGCGAAGTCGTCTGCGTCCCCTGCTCGCCCTCCAGCCAGTCGAACTGCTTGAGCGCGCAGCACGGGCACTTCCCCTTCCGGCCGGCCAGTGGGGCGATCTTCACCCGCTTGTACGTGTTCTCCCACAGGTTCAGCATCACCAGCTCGCGGTTGATCGTCTCCTTCTTGCCGGCGAGCAGCTTGAGCGCCTCGGCCGCCTGCATGTTCGCGATCACGCCGACGGCCGGGCCGAGCACGCCGGCCGTCTCGCACGTCCCGACCTCGCCGGGGCCGGGGCTGGCCTCGAACACGCACCGCAGGCACGGCGTCTCGCCCGGCACGATCGTCATCGTCATCCCTTCCGTGCCGACCGCCCCGCCGTACACCCACGGCTTGTTCAGCTTCACGGCCACGTCGTTGATCGTGTACCGGACCTCGAAGTTGTCCGTGCCGTCCAGGATGAGGTCGGCGTCCCGGCACAACTCCTCGATGTTCGTCCGGTTGATGTCCGCGACGACGGCCTCCAGTTTCACCCCGGAGTTGATCTGCCGCATCTTCGTGACGGCCGCCTCCGCCTTCGGCATGTTGTTCGTCACGTCGGCCTCGTCGAAGAGCACCTGCCGCTGGAGGTTGCTCGGCTCGACGAAGTCGCGGTCGATGACGCGGATGAACCCGACGCCGGCCCGGACGAGGGCGTTCGCGAGGACGGTCCCGAGCGCCCCGACGCCGCAGAGGGTGACGCGGGAATTGAGGATGCGCTCCTGCCCGGCCTTGCCGATGCCGGGGACGCGCATTTGCCGGGAGTAGCGGTCGAACGTGGTGTCCATGATGATCCTTAGAACCCAGAGCGGAAGCGCCGGGGTGGTGTTCGACACCCCGGCGCTTCCGCTCTGGGTTCCAACCGGGTGTTACTCGATACCGTTGTCTTTCAGGAACTCTTGCAGGAACCGGACCTGCTGCTTGGGCCACTTCTCGGCCTTCGCGAACGCGGCGAGCGTTTCGAGGTCTTCCTTCACCCGCCGCAGGTCCGGGCCGGTCAGCCGCTGGAGGTACGTGACGACGTAGTGCATCGCCTCCTCGGCGACGGCCCCGTTCAGCACCGCCTCCTCGGACCCTTCGAGGAAGACGTAGGCGTGCAGCACCGCGAGCAACAGCGGGTGGACGCCGAGCTGCGGCGGGATGAGCGGGAACACGGCCGCGCCGTCGGGGGCTTCGTCCGGCATCACGGGGCCTCGGCGGGAAGGCGGGCGGCGATGGCCGCGAGGTCGGCGGTGACGGCCAGGCGGTGGAGGTCCGATAGGGCGGTCAGGTCCCTGATCGTTCGTACCCGCGGCATCAGGGCAACCCCTTCGGCACCGAAGCGAACGTCGAGGATCGATTCGATGGCTTCGAGTTTGCCCTTCTCCGCGCCGCGGTCCATCCACAACTGTTCGGTCGGACTGACGAACGGCATCTTTCGGTCCTCCTCGAATCGGGTGTGGTCGGCGACGAACGCCGCCTGCCGCGGCGGCGAGAGCGCCATGATCCAGTCGATCACCCGGAACAACCGCCTCACCCGCTCGCGGCCGAAGCCGCGGTCGTATAGCCCGCGGGCGACCGTTCGCTTCCACTCGGACCGGGCGTCCGGCCGGCCGCGGGTTTCCAACGTCTTCAGGTGGGCCACCGTCACCGCGGCGAACGGGTTCGCGTCCGCCGCCAAGTCGTCCTCCCGGCCCGTCCATTCTAACAGCTTCGCCGTGAGGAACCGGAACCGGACCTCGCACCCCAACTGCCCCTCGACGAACTCCGTCGGCCGCCATCCGGGCTGCTCGTCGCCGAGGACCGCGACGCTGACCGGCATCCGGCCGTAGTAATCCCGCAGCCGGTGGTTGTACGTGTACATCCGCTCGGCGAACGCCGCCTGCGGCTGGTTCTGTACCTCGACGTGGACCAGGACCCACCGTTCCGAGCCGTCTAGTAGCCAGACGCGCACGAGCTTATCCACCGTTCCGCGGCCGGCCTCGGACCCGCGGGCGAGTTTCTCCAGTTCCTTGTCCAGGAACTCGTGCCCGCGCGACCAATCCACGGCCGCGTGGACGGGGGCGAAGAAGAACCGCAGGAAGTCCTCGAAGAACTCGCCGATGGCTTCCTTCCACGGCCCGTCGAACTCGCACTCCGGCTCCGGCTCAGCCACCGGCCACCGCGGGGATGAGCGCGACGACCGCGCCGTCGGCCAGCGGCGTGTCCATCTCGTCGAGGTACCGGATGTCCTCCTCGCCGACGAACACGTTCACGAACGGCCGGATCACGCCCTTGTCGAACAGCTTCGGCCCGAGGCCGGGGTGCTGCCGCACGAGGTCGTCGAGCGCCGCCTGCACCGTGCCGCCGGCGACGGTCACTTCCGCCTGGCCGTCGGACTGGTCCCGCATCGGGGTGGGAATTTGAACCTTGATCGCCATGATGGATGCCATATAGCCGCCGGCACGCCGGCGGGGTTTGGAAGAACCGCCGGCAAGCCGGCGGCTATATAGAACACGCGGTCACTTCCCGAAGTCCTTCGGCCGGGCGACGGTCATCGTCACCGTGCTGCCGTCCACCTTGAACTTCGACGTCTTCGCCATCGCCTCGATCACCTTCACCAGCGGCGCGGCCTCCGGCGGCAGCTGCGTGCCGAGCTGCTGCTTCACCTGCGGCAGCGCCAGGGACAACAGCGCGACCGCCCCTTGCAGCGTCTCCTTCACCGTCTCCGCGCCCTCGGCGCTGTCCGCCCGGAACACGCCCTTGAGCAGCGTCTCCTCGGCGAGGTTCACGGTCAGCGTCGCGGCCTCGAGCTTCTTCGCCGCCGCCCAGAACTGCTCGGCCGCCGGCGGGATTTCCTTGTCGAGCTTGTCGCCGAACTTCTCCTTGAGCGCCGCCATCAGCGGCTTCATCGCGACCACCGCGACCACGTCGTGGGCCAGGTCGGCCTTGCCGAACTCGGTCGCCAGGTCGCCGCCCTTCGCGCCGGCCTCGATCACCGCGGCCACCGCCGACTCCGCGCCGAACAGGGCCGTCTTCGCGTCCAGCGTCGTGCCGACCATGTCCTCGCGGGCGATCTTGCCCTTGCCCTTGACCCCCTTCTTGCCGGCGACCGTCGCCTCGGCGTCGCCATCGACGATCTTCGGCAGGTCGGCGGCGATGCCGTCCTTGCCGGTGACGACGAACGCCGGCAGCACCACGTCCTGGGCCTTCGCGTTCATCGACAGCAAGAGCGTGCCGCGGGTGAAGCTGTCGATGTCGAGCTGCTTCTCCTCCTTCGCCTTCGCCACGGCCTTCTCGACCGGCACGCCGAGGGCGACGAGGTTCTTCTTGAGCTTCACGGCATCGACCGTCACCGCGAGCGGGAACGTGGCCGGGATGTGCCCGGCCTCGACCGGCTTGTCCGCGGCCCCGGCCAGCGGGGCGAACACCAGGGCCGCGACCGCGGCGAACACGAGACGACGCATGGGATGGTCCTTGAAAAGAGTTGGCCACGAGGAACAGGGAAATCACAGATCAGAACCAAATCATGATTCCATTTCTGATCTGTTTTCATCCGCGTTCGTCTGTGGCCGTTATAGTCCGATTTACACCAGCACCGGTTCCGCGAGGCCGGAGAG
Organism: Limnoglobus sp.; assembly: GCF_059499385.1. NCBI lineage: Bacteria > Pseudomonadati > Planctomycetota > Planctomycetia > Gemmatales > Gemmataceae > Limnoglobus > Limnoglobus sp. The sequence continues at coordinate 10,461 of NZ_JCABYM010000075.1, forward strand.
TTGCTCGAACGCCGGGAGCGTCGGCTTGATGACGGCCGGCGGGTCGAGCACGTCGAACACCGCGTCCTGCGTCTTCAGGCCGTTGCCGGTCACGCACAGGACGATCTCCTCGTCCCGCGGGAGGCGGCCGGCCGCGATCAGCTTGCGGGCCACGGCCACGGTCGTGCCGCCGGCCGTCTCGCCGAAGATGCCCTCGGTTTGCGCGAGCAGCCGCATGCCGTCGATGATCTCGTCGTCGGTCACGTCCTCGGCCCACCCGCCGGTCTCGCGGACGAGCTTCGCCGCGAAGATGCCGTCGGCCGGGTCGCCGATGGCGAGGGACTTGCAAATCGTCGTCGGCTTCCGCACCGGCTTGTGCTTCTCCCGGCCGGTCTTCACCGCGTCGCTGATCGGGTTGCAGCCGGTCGCCTGCGCGCCGTACATCTTCGTCGTGACGGGCGTGTCCACGAGGCCGGTCGCGTAAAGCTCGTTGAACGCCTTGTGAATCTTGCCGATGAGCGCGCCCCCGGCCATCGGGCAGACGACGTGCTGCGGGAACCGCCAGCCGAGGTCCTGGGCGATCTCGAACCCCATCGTCTTCGACCCTTCGGCGTAGAACGGCCGGAGGTTGACGTTCACGAACCCCCACCCGTACTTGAGCGCGATCTGCGTGCAGAGGCGGTTCACCTCGTCGTAGGTGCCGAGGCAGCCGATGACCTTCGCGCCGTACACGGCCGTGCCGAGAATCTTCGTCCGCTCCAGGTCGGCGGGAACGAGGATGAACGTCTCCAACCCGGCGCTTGCGGCCTGCGCCGCGACGCTGTTCGCGAGGTTGCCGGTGCTGGCGCAGCCCACCGTCGTCATGCCGAACTCGAGCGCCTTGCTGAGCGCGACGGAAACGACGCGGTCCTTGAACGAGAGCGTCGGGAAGTTGACGGCGTCGTTCTTCACCCACAGCTTCTTGACGCCGAGGGCCTCCGCGAGCCGGTCGGCCTTCACCAGCGGCGTCGCGCCGACGTTGCGGCCGACGATCGGCTGGTCCGGGCCGATGGGCAGGAACTCCTGGAACCGCCACATCGTCGCCGGCCGGCTCTCGAGCGTCGCCCGGCTGACCTGGGCCTTGATCTTCTCGTAGTCGTAGGTCACTTCAAGGGGGCCGAAGTCGTCGACGCAGAAGTTGATGGCCGATTCCGGGTAGAGCTTGCCGCAGACGCGGCACTTCATTCCGAGCGCGAATGGCGAAGGCACGAGGACACCCCTGTTGAGATAGTAGTAGGCACACTCGGTGTGCCGTCCGCGGAATCGAGTCTTCGAGATTCCGCGAGAGCCTTTGGCGAGAGGTAGCAAACGGCACACGGAGTGTGCCTACTACTCTGGGTGAGTCTTCTTCCAGGGAGGTTCCACTTGCGGTGAGATAAGATGACGCGGACGGGCGGATCGCCCTTTCGCGGTATCTTATCTTCCCCGGCGGGTAGCCGAGTAGGAGTTAGCACCAGCGTTCGCCGGGCGGTCTGGCGACCGCCCGGCGAACCGGTTGCTGTGGCGTCTTCGGGCCTAGCCCCTCAGCCACTCTGGATAAGATACTCACCGTTTTTATCGAGCCGTGTCGAGACACGGTTAGGAAGAGAATACGGCCGGGCGAAGCGGAAGGCAACAGCGCGGCGGGGAAATTGCGGCGCCCGGAAACGCGAATCGGGCGGCGGCCCCTCGCGGAACCACCGCCCGACGTTGTTTCGATCCCTGGGACCGCGGGCGTCCCGCCCGCCGCGGCTCCAGCCGGTTAAGGCTGGTCCCCGAAACCGACAAGGTGGGCGGGCGGGACGCCCGCGGTCCCAGGCCGACCCCATTGGCCTTGTGTGGCCGCTTACCGCGACTCCGGCTCGGCGATCATCCGCACGTACCGGGCCAGCATCATCTGCACGGCCTGGACCGTCTGCCACTCGTTGAACCCGAGCTTCACCTCCGTGCCGTCGTCGTTCGACTCGATGTTCTCGACGGCCGAGGTCAGCCCCTGGTGCAGGTAGTCGAGCATCTCCGCGAGCCGGGCCGACTGCGCGCCGGTCAGCTTCTGCGGCAGCGGCGGGATGTCCTCGTCGCGGGCGCTCCACTCGCCCGGCGTCTTGTCCGTCCGCTGGGTCAGTTCCATCAGGTTCTTTCCGCCCATCGACTTCGCCAGCTCGTCCAGCCGCAGCGTGGCCGCGCTCCCGGCGGCCGGCAGCCCGGCGTGCGACCCGCGGCGGGCCGCGATCTCTTCCATCGTGCCGAACAGCAACATCGACCGGCCGACGGACACCTGGTCGCCGGGCCGCAGCCGGCGGATCTGCACGGTCGTCCCGTTGACCCGCGTGCCGTTCGTGCTGTCGAGGTCGGTGATGATGATGTCGCCGTCTTCGTACTGAACCTTCGCGTGATACCGGCTGATCCGCTCGTCGTTGAGGCGGAGGCCGTTGCCTTCCTCCCGGCCGATCGTACACGGGATCGGCAGGTCGCGGAAGACGCGGCCCTTGTCAACACCTTCGAGGACGAGAAAGGTGACGGTTCTCATGCGGGTTCCTACTCTGTCGAGCCGGGCGAAGGGGGTCGGCGGCAAAGGAAGCGGCCCCGCTTGCTGCTCTAGGTATAGCACCTACCAGGCCGGGGAAGAGGTTTCAGGCGCTGATTTGGTAAATGCTACTCCTGCATTATTTCGTCCATTCAGCTACCGAGTCAACTTTATCTTCAAACAAAAATCAGCCACTACCCCGCCGGGCGAACGGGGGCGGTTCTCGTGAGGGGAAGAACCCCGACCCGCGTTCGCCTCCGGAAGTCGAATCGGCCCCGCCGGTCCGCCAACGAAAAACGCCCCGGCTCTCGCCGGGGCGCTCTCGCGTTTCATTACGTTCGGTTAGTACCGGAACAACATGCTGAACGTCACCCCTTGCGCCCAGTACTCGTCCTGGGCCAGCGACTGCGGCTGGAACGCCGCCGTGCCGCCGGACCCGAAGTTCTGGCTCGTCGGGATGATCGACGGGTTGATCCGGTTGCTGATGACGTTGCCCGGCCGGAGCACCCGGTTGATGTACAGGTAGTTGTACCCGATGCTCGTCGAGAACCACGAGGTCCAGTTGTACCCGATGCTCGTGCCGACCTCCGGGATGATGGCGAACTCGTCGTTCCGGTAGCGGCCCATGTTCTGGGCGTTCGCGTACAGCCCGCCGACGGCCTGGGCGAACAGCCCCCGCTGGAGGTCGAGCAGGTCCGACCGGCCGTCCACGTCCAGCACCTGGTTCATGACGCCGGCCGCGATCTTGCCGGAGAACCCGAAGTTCCACTTCCCGTGCGACGAGTTCGCGTTCACCCCGACCTGGCCGCCGTAGAACCGGTTGAACACGTTGAAGCTGTCCGTCACGGACACGATGGCCGGGTTGAAGATGGCCGCCCCGTTGAACAGCGGCGCGCCGTTGCCGAGGATCGTGGACTGGGACGCGAACCGCAGGTCCTCGTGCAGCTCGAAGAACCGGAACCCGAGCGTGCCGTCCACGGTGATCCGGCGGGCGTCGTCCGGGCAGCTGCGGAACAGGTTGACCAGCAGGCTGGCCTCCGCGCCGTACATCTCGTTGATGCTCGACACCACGATGCTGCCGCTGGCCAGCCCCTGCTGGGCGACGGTCAGGACGGCCGGGCCGCCGGTCGTGGCGTCCACGAACGGCCGGGCCAGGACCGGGATGCCGTTGGCGTCCGACGCGGCGAAGAACGTGTTCGACTTCCGCTCGAACAGCATCCCGCCGATGTCGATGCCGACCCGCCGGTCGTTATCGCAGAAGTACCCGCCGTTGATGTGGAACCCGGCGAACACGTTGTACCCGAGGTCCGACCGGCTGTGCAGCAGCGTGGTCGTCGGCGCGCCGGCGAGGCCGGCGTCCTGCGGGGCGCTGGTGCTGACGTACGGGATGTTCGTCGGCTGCGCCTTGACGAACCAGAGCAGGAGGCGGCTGTTCAGGTAAATTTTGCTGGCCGCGGGCGCGGTGCCGGCGAAGGCGTCGTCCCACTGCGGCTGGCCGTGGATGCCCGGCGGCAGCGCCGGCCCCATGGCGGCCGGATCGACCGGGCCGCCGGGGAACGGGCCGTACCCGCCGAACCCGCCGACCGGCGGGGGCACGATCTCGTTGACGCTCGCGCCGCTGGCCGGCAGCAGGCCGGGCATGGCCATCGGGCCGATCGCCGTGGGCGGCGGGACCGTGGCTTGTGGCGGTTGAGCGAACGCGGCCCCGGCCCCCACCGCCAGCGCCGCGATTGTTCCCAGCACACGTTTCCGCATGGCACGCTCCTGATCTGCCCACCCGAGGCGGGTCCCGGCGGTCGTCGCGGCGGCGGCCGGCTCCCCCCCGGAACCGGCCCCGCCGCTCGCGCCTCGTGGTCTGCACCGGCGGCCCAACACCGACCGCCGCCGCGCGAACGGATTGCTTCTCTAGGCGGAATCATCGGCACGACCGGCCGCGGAACATGAGTCCGGTTCGGCAAACTTTGCGCGCCCGGCACAACCGGCGGGCCGACCCGAATTGCCGGGCTTGCCCCGTCAGATGGCGTTGGTCATATAACGGTGGGCTTGCCCACCGTGCGGGTTCGAGTCCGCGAGAACCCGCACCGCGGAGCCTCCCGCGGGGAACTAACTGCGATGGGAGAAACGTCCCCGCGGGAGGTACGCCTTCGCACGCGCGGAAAGGTGATTGCGTGGGAAGGAACGTCCCCGAGGTGCGAACGCCCACGCGGTTTCTCGAAGACTCGAAACCGCCCCCCGGCAAGCCGGGGGCTATATGACGGCCGTGTTTACGCGGGTGGTGTCAGCACGCGGATGCACTGCCGCCGGAACCCGACGTACCCGACGCCGATGGCGAGGACGCAGTACGCCGCGATGAGGGTCGTGGACGCCCCCTTCTCCAGCATCTTCGGCGTGTCGAGGAGCCGGTCGCCGGTGGCCCACGCGATAGCGAGGTACGAGCCGTTGGCCAGCAGGCAGAAGTGCGCCACGAACCACGCCCACGGCCGCCGGGCGATCCCCGCGAAGGCGAGCGGGACGGCCACGCCGAGCAGCGGGCCGCACCAGAGGGTGACGAGCGGCCGCGGGTCCGGGTCGAACGTGCTGTACGGCAGTTCCCACGGCCACAGGTGGGCCTCGCGGAGCGTGCCGCCGCCCGCCCAGCCGCCGACGACGTGCCCCGACTCGTGCGTGAACGTCATCGCGCACCACGACAGGGCCAGCAGGAGGCCGAAGCGGACGAACCGGTTTCGGAACAAGCTACGGATCATGACGGCCGCCGCATCACCAGGCCCCAGTGCCACGAGCAGCAGCACAGCGACTCGTACCGCACGAATTCCAGCCCGGCAGCCTCGCCCCACGCCCGGCACCGCCCGGCCGACGGGCGGATCGGCATCGACGGGCCGCGGGGCGTCGGCACGTCCGTCCGCCAGTGGACGATCCCCGCCGTCCCGCCGGGGGCCAGCGCCCGCCGCGCCTCCCGCAGCAGCCCGACCGGGTCTTCGAGGTGCAGGATGTTGAACAGCATCGCGTACCCGGCCCCGCCGTCCGGCACGCCGCACCCGGCGGCCGCGAAGTCCCGGACCTCGGCCGTCACGTTCGTCAGCCCGGCGGCCGCGGCCTTCGCCGCGGTCGCGGCCACCAACGCCGGCTCGATGTCCAGCGCGAGCACCCGGCCCGCGACCCGCTTCGCCGCCGGCAGGGTGAACGTGCCGTACCCGCACCCGAACTCGACCACGTCCCCGCCCGCCCCGCCGCAGTCCAACTTCGCGACCATGCACGCCGGGTTGAAGAACGTGTCCCAGTACGACTCGTCCGGCATCCCGCTCTCGCGTCCCTTCATCCCGTCCCCTCCGCAGGTGGCAACGGTTGGACGGCGACCGCCCCGGTCAAGGTTCGCGCGACCGGGCACTTCCCCGCCGCCTCGCGCACTTGCGCCGCCTGCTCGGCCGTCAGCGGCCCGTCGAATTCGAGCCGGTAGCCGAGGGTGGCGCGGCCGGGCACGGACCGGTCGATGCGAACCTCGCACCTGGCGGCGTGCAGCGGGAACCCGTGCTCGGCGGCGGCCATTCGCGCGGTCATGGCCAGGCACGTCGCGAGCGCCGCCTCGAGCAGTTCGTGCGGCCCGAACCCGTCGCCCGCCCCGCCCTTCGCGACCGGCACGTCGGCGACGGCGGCGTGCGGCCCGTTCGTGAACGCCGTCCGGTACGGCGGATCGAGACTGGAAGCGCGGATCATGGCGGCCCTCCACGTGACCGGGTTGGTGTACGCCGGCCCGCGGCGCGGCCCTGGAAGTGGTTCCAAAACTTTCTACACGGTGGCAAGGGATGAGGCCCTGCGAAGCCCCGGCCATCCGTCTAAAGCACGCGGTAACGCGGCCCGTGGCTTAGTTCGTCTCCTCCCACTCGTCGCGGACGGGGATGCCCCGCCGCTCGGCCGCGGCGACGAGCGCGTCGAACAGCTTCGCCCGGTCGTGGTAGTTGACCGGGTTAACGACCACGCGGGTGGCGTCGCCCGCGACCGTGACCCGGTCGGTCCGGTCGCCGAACCCCGTCAGCCGGGTCCGCACCACCTCCCGCACGTCGGCCCACGACAGCTCGTCCACACCGCCGGGCCGGACCTGGACCACGCCGCCGGCGAAGATCACCAGCCGCCACCGCCGCTGCCGGTACAGCCACACGGCCAGCCCGACCGCCCCGGCCGCCACCAGCACGGCGCACGCCCGGTTCGTCGCGTCCAGGCCGAACCCGAACGCGACGACCGCCAGGCACGCCACGGCCGCGCCGCCGGCGACGATCAGCCCGGCCGTCGTCTGGCCCGGCGACGGCCGGTACACGGCCTCCGGCTCGCCGAGGTGCGCGAAGAACCCGTCGCGGCCCACGGCTACTTCCCCCCGGCCGCGGCCAGCAGCGCCGCCCCGAACTCGCGGGCGCTCCACCGCGACCGGCCGACGCCCCACGCCGCGTCCTCGGCCTGCTTCGGGTCGATGTCCGCGAACAGGAAGTCCTCCTTGTGCCGCCGGCTGCGGACGAGGATTTCGCCGGCCGGGTCCACGACGTAGCTGTCGCCGTACCCGACGCCGTCGTACTTCTGGATGCCGGCGTCCTTGCCGCGGGGCGTGACGTTGTTCCCGCGGACGAACCAGACGCGGTTCTCGACGGCCCGCGCGACGTGGTCCGCCCGCACCGTCATGAAGTGGCTCAGCAGCGACTCTTTCCCGATGTAGTTGTAGTGCGGGGCGAAGACGACCTTCGCCCCCTTCAGCGCGAGGATGCGGGCCGGCTCGATGTACCCGCCGTCCGAGCAGATGATGACGCCGAACTTGACGCCGTCCCGCTCGAAGACGGGGAACTCGCGGCCCTGCTTGTGGAACGGCATGTACGCGGAGCACTTGCTGTACGTGCCGAGGACGTGCCCCTTCACGACGACGGCGGCCGTGTTGTACAGGTCGCGGCCGCGTAGTTCGTTGAACCCGACGATGCAGGTCGCCTCGAACTTCGCGACGCGGTCGAGGAACTTGAGGAACGGCGGCGAGTCGGTGGCGACGGCGACGGCCCGTGCGGCGGCCTCGGTGTCCGGGTAGCCGGTGAGGAAGCACTCCGGGAAGGAGACGACTTGCACCCGCTCGCGGTCGGCCCGCTGGAGGCCGGCGACGACCTTCGCGAGGTTGCCGTCGAAGTCGCCGGGGATGGATTCGAGCTGGCAGTGGCCGATCCGCATGGGGAACCCTCCGGGGAGTCCCCACACGATACCGGCGACGGCGGGCGGGCACAACGAGCTAGCGGTGCGAAAGGCGAGCGGGGGGCGTCAGCCCCCTGATTCTGGGTGGGAGCGCTACCGAGAATCAAGGGGCTGACGCCCCCCGCTCGACGAAGTTGTTGCCCGTTGTGCTGTCTTCCTACTCCGGCTCGCCGAGGACTTCGCGGATGCGGGCCATCCGCCGTTGGAGGAACGCGGTCGTGTGGCCGGTCCGGTCGAAATGTTCTGGCAGTGGCGTGCCCTTCTCCTCGAAGTCTTGGTACGCGTTCATCCGCGTGTGCCACGCGTACTTGTCGGACACCTCGTAGTCGTGCGGCGGCACCCGGCCGCCGGGCCGGCGGAAGATGGTGATGTACCGGGCGTCCTCCACGTCGCCACGGCTCAGCCACACGGCCAACTCGATCACGTCCCCGACCCGCACGTCATCCCGCCCGTATCCCTTGCACCCACCTGGGGCTTGGTTTTGGGGTGGGACCTCGCCGGTGGCGAGTTGGGCCGACAACTTGAATCGCCGGGGCGGGCGACCGGGCGGTTCCGGGATGTTACGGCCGCCCGTTAGTGCCGATTCCGTGAAGTACACCTTCATGGTAATGGTGGTCGGGGTGAGGGCGGAGACTTGGCCCTCGTAGCTGATGATGAGCGACCAGTCCGGGTTGTACTTCCGCATGTCCACGATGCCGGGCAGGTGGACGGGCGGCGGCCGGGGCGGGTCCGGCGGCTCGGACGGCGGCAGCACGGGCGACGCCCCGGACCCGGCCGCCAGGCACAGGAGCACGAGGCCACCGATCATTGTCGTGTGACGCATAACGCCCTTCCGCCGCTACTCGGGCGGCTCGCCGAGGACCTCGCGGATGCGGGCCATCCGCCGCTGGAGGTACGCCGTCTGGTGGCCGGTCCGGTCGAAGTGCTCCGGCAGCGACGTCCCCTTCTCCTCGAAATCTTGGAACGCATTCATCCGAGTGTGGTGTGCGTACTTGCTCTCCACGTCCCGCTCGTAGGCGTGCGGTGGCACCCGCCCGCCGGGCCGCCGCCGGATCATGATGGACCGGGCGTCCTCCGCGCCGCCCCGCTCCAGCCACACGGATAGCTCGACCACGTCCCCGACCCGCACGTCGTCCCGCCCGTACCCCAGCCCCCTGGACAGCTGCTCCCTCGCGGGAACCCGGCCGGCGGCGAGCTCGGCCGAGAGCCGGAACCGCCGGGGCGGGCGGCCGGGTGGCTCGGGCACGGTGCTGCCGTTCGTGAGTTCCGAGTTCGTGAAGTAGACCCGGAGGGTGATGGTGGCCGGGGTGAGGGCGGTGACCTTGCCCTCGTAGTCAATGATGAGCGGCCGGTCGGGGTTGTACCGCCGCATGTCCACGATGCCGGGGAAGTGGACGGGCGGCGGCCGGGGCGGGTCCGGCGGGTCGGACGGCGGCAGCACGGGCGACGCCCCGGACCCGACCGCCAAACACAACAGGACGAGGCCGCCGATCAGGGTCGTGTGGCGCATAACGCCCTTCCGCCGCTACTCGGGCGGCTCGCCGAGGACTTCGCGGATGCGGGCCATCCGCCGCTGGAGGTACGCGCTCGTGTGACCGGTCCGGTCGAAGTGTTCGGGCAAGCGAGTCCCCCGTTCCTCGAAGTCGTTGTACGCGTTCATCCGCGTGTGCCGCGCATACTTGCTCGCCACGTCCCGCTCGTAGGCGTCTGGCGGAACCCGGCCACCCGGCCGCCGCCGGATACTAATGTACCGGGCGTCCTCCACGTCCCCACGGGCCAGCCACACGGACAACTCGATCACGTCCCCGACCCGCACGTCGTCCCGCCCGTAACCCTGGCCCCAACTCGGTAGTTGGTCCTTGGCCGGGACCTTGCCGGCGGAGAGTTCGGCGGAGAGCTTGAACCGCCGGGGCGGGCGGCCGGGCGGCTCCATGATGTCGCTACCGCCCGTCAGCTCCGAGTTCGTGAAGTACACCTGCAGGGTGATGGTGGCCGCGGTCAGGGCGGTGACCCGCCCCTCATAGTAGATAATGAGTGGCCGGTCGGGGTTGTACCGCCGCATGTCCACGATGCCGGGGAAGTGGACCGGCGGCGGCCGGGGCGGGTCCGGCGGGTCGGACGGCGGCAGCACGGGCGACGCCCCGGACCCGACCGCCAAACACAACAGGACGAGGCCGCCGATCAGGGTCGTGTGACGCATGGCACTCTCCCGCCCGCAACGGCGTCATTGAGGTTAAGGACGGGTCTTGATAAAGAGTCGCTTCAGATCAAGTATGGGCGGTTCAACCATGCACCAGTTCGCACCCGTGATACTCGGATATGGATGAAGTTCGTGCCCATCCAAGTACACGATGTCTTCGTTAGGCGCATATAACACGAGCCACCGGTTCTGCCCCAGAGGATCTTCCGTGGCCGGCCCACCGTCCACAAGGATGAGAGTCGGGTTTATGGCCGTGTACGAGCTGACGTAGAACGTGCCCTCGCACTGCCACAAATCGGCCCAGGTGTGGTCTTGACCCACCAAGCAAACGGCCGGCCGGTAGGTCCCCGAAAGCCAGTGGATGTCCCCCGTCACCACGAGCTTGCTGAAGATGAACGGGGGGGCCACGGCGGTCGCGAAGTTGGGGCGGCGGCTCGGCGCGTCGGAGTACGGGAAGACCTGGGCCCCGTTGTTGTAGAAGTCGCCGTCGATCGTCGACGTGCCAACCACCTTCCCGCCGCCGGCACCGGGCAAGGCCCTCTCTTTAAACTTCGTCGCGACCACACCGCCCGTCGCCTTCAGGCTGTGCTGGACCTTGAGCGTCGCATCGTCGAACAACACGAGATACCCATCCGATAGTTGCACGGACGGGCCGTTGCTGCCGCCGAGGCGGCCGGACACGTCGGCCGTGCAGTTAGGGTGAATCCACAGCGTGCCGCCCGCGACGGTGACGGGCGCATTCTCCGAGCGCCAAGTCCGGGGAAAACCAGCCCGTTCAACGACATCCGCCATGCCATAAATGATGATGGGGTTACCGGTCGAGTTCTTGCCGCTGAATACGATCGTCCCGTTGGTCGCATCGACATTGGCTTGACACCGCTGGCCCACCACGATGACGGCCGCGTTCACCAGGTCCAACGTGCCTGTAAGGTACGTGACCACGGCCCCCGCCAGTGACGAGCCGGAGGCGTCTGCCTGCAACAACGAACTCCCGGTCACGAGCGTGTTCCCGACGCCGGGATCGATGGTCCCGACCGACCCCGGCTCGAACGTCAGGCTGGACAGGTCGTCGGTCGAGTTCAGCGTCCCGGCCGTCCACGTGAACGCCTCGACGACGCTGATCGCCGACCCGACGCCGTTGTACCCCTGGTCCAGGTTCCCGCCGGCCAACTCCAGCTCGTACACCATCAGGTTGTCGTCGAGCGTCACGTGCGCCGTGTACCCGCTCGTCAGCCGGATGACGTCGTAGGAGCCTTCCCCGAGCCGCGGCGGGACGGGGTCGTTCATCACGTCCCACGCCACGTCGTCGGCCCGGTTCAGGCCGATACAGTCCACGTCGTACGCGGCCACGAACTGGACCTCGTCGGAGGTGTCCGGCCGGCGGCCGAGGCTCCAGTTCAGGTTGTAGTCCGCGTCCGTCGAGTACGTGCCCTGCCAGACGTTAACGGCGGGGGTGAGCCGGCACTCGAGAAGTTCCACGCCGAGCTTACGACGCGCACGGGTTAGACGGGGGGGGGGCGACGGTACGGCTTCTGACGCGCGACCACGGTAAGCGAAACATGCCGGCTCCTTGCAACGTGACCGGGGATGAGATGCCGAACAAACCCGGTCCCACGGTTGTACCGCGGCCGGAACATCGCCGCAAGAGAATTCTTGCACAATTCCCTGTCCTGATACCGGACAGCAACATCCGCACGAGTGCGGACGCCTACGCCCGTCGAGAGCAACAACCGAGCAGCTGGTCCCGCCGTTGGAATGGATTCTGAAATTGTGCCGTATTCACCCGCACCAGGAATTGAGGCCCGGCTGATACCGCCACGGGGCCACCCCGTGGCGGTGGCGGCGGTGGCGGTATCACTCGGCCCTCACTTCTTCAAAAACGCCACCGTCCGCCGCCAGGCGTCGGCCGCGGCTTCGCCTTCCGCCACGATGTCCTTCGCCGACGGGTCCGACGACGGCTCGCCGTACAGCCGCACCGGGAACGTCCCCGTCCCCGCGATCTGGTGGCCGGCCGTCGGGTAAATCTTCACCGCCACCCGGCCGGCCTTGTCCGCCGCCGCCAGCCGCTCCGCCACCGCGCGGGCCATGTCGCCGGACGCCCACACCTCGTCCCGGTCGCTCGCCAACAGCAGGACGCGGGCCGTCGCCCGCTCGACTGGGATGCGGGCGGCCGCGGCCTTGTCCGCGAAGAACTTCCGCGACCGCTCGTACCGCTCCGTGTTCGTCCGGTACAGGCCCTCCTGCTTCGGGTCGAACGAGAACAGCGGCATGAACGGCAGCGGCTCGCCGCCGACGCTCCACGACGACCGGGCCGTCGAGCGGCCGGCGTCCTCCGCGTACCCCTCCCACACGATGTCCGACGGGACCACCGCCACGGCCGCCGAAATCCAGTCGTACCGGCTCGCCGCCAGCAGCGCGAACTCCGCCCCCTTCGACACGCCGTACACGGCCAGCTTCGCCGCATCGACTTCCGGCCGCGCCTTCAGCCAGTCGCGGGCCGCCTCCAGCAGTTCCACCTTGATCTCGACGTGCTTGGTCGGCACGCCCTCGATCGGCTCGTAGGGCTGGGTGAAGTAGTTGACGGCCAGCGCCGCGAACCCCTGGCCGGCGAACTGCGCCGCCCGGCCGCGGGCCTTGTCCACGCTGCCGCCCTCGCTGCCGTGGAGCGTGATGACCGGGCGGAGCTTCGTCCCGTCCGCCGGGCGGGCGTAGACGGCGTGCCACCCCGGCCCGGTCGCCTCCTCGAACTTCAACCCCGGTGCGATCCCTTGAAGGCGGAACGTCGCCTCGGCCGCGACCTCGCCGCCGCGCTCCAGCTTGAGGTGGACGCGGTCCTCCGGGCCGGCGTCGAGCGGCTGGCGGTCGAACGCGCGGACGCCCTTCAGGGCCGGGTCGCCGAACCGGTAGCCGGTCCGCAACAGGGCGAGCGGGTCCGGCTTGGAATAGGAACCGCCGACCGGCGCGGCGGCGTCCACCCGGACGGTGCCGTCCGCGGCGGCGGCGAAGTCGGCGAATGCGTGCAGCGGCTGCCGGACCCGCTTCCACGCGCCGTCGCCGCCGGCCTGCCACTTCTCCAGCGACCGCAGCGCGTGCAGCCGGACGACCTCGTTCGGCTTCAGCCCGACGATCCGCACGTCCGGGTTCGCGCCATCGAGGACGGTCTTGGGAACGACGAGCGTCACGGGGTCGGCCGCGGCCGCCGGGACGAACGAGAGGAGTAGGAGCGCCGCCACCGGCCCACCGTTGATCCGCCGCATCGGGCTACCTCGTGGAGAACCTGCCGCCGTCCCGCCGTAGCCATTGCTAGACCGGGTCCGGCGGCGGTTGCCACGTCACGGCCGGCGAACCTCGACAGACTTGTCCGTCCCGCCCGGCAGCCGCTGCTCCTCGCCGTCCGGCCAGCGGACGACGACCTCGTCGAACCGGTCCGCCGCCCCGAGGCCGAACAGCGCCGCGGCCGTGCCGCTCGACAGGTAGCTGTCCGCCGGCTGGATCGTCCGCAGCTGCGTCCGCCCGCCGGCCGTCACCCGGACCTCCGCCCCGTGCGCCGGGCGGCCGGCCTTCGTCAACACGCTCACGGCCAGCGGGCGGTTCGCCGTCGTCTTGTTCAACAGCACCCGCGCCGGGCCGGCCACCGTCGTCACGACCAGGTCCGGGCGGCCGTCGCCGTCGAGGTCGGCGGCCGTCAGCCCGCGGGCGACGTTCGGCGGGCCGCAGAACGCCGGGTTCGCCTCCGACACGTCCGCGAACGTGCCGCCGTCGTTGCGGAGCAGCTGGTTCCGCTCCGCGTAGGGCTGCCAGAACGCCGGCAGGTGCTCGGCCCGCTTCGGCCCGGCGGCGATGGCCCCGTTCGCCAGCGCCAGGTCCGGCCGGCCGTCGAGGTCGAAGTCGGCCAGCACGGTACCGAACCCGGTCCCCCGCCACGCCGTCGCCGCCGCCCTCGTCGCGGCCGTGCGGTCCTTGAACTGCCCGGCCGCCTCCTGCTTCCAGAGGGTGTGCGACTCGGTCGTCAGGTGCGTCACGAACAGGTCGGTCCGGCCGTCGCCGTCCACGTCGCCGACGGCGACGCCCATGTTCGCGGCCGCCTGGCCCATCGCGTTCACGGCCAGCCCGCGGGCGAGCGCCTCCTCCTTGAACGTGCCGTCCTTCTGGTTCACCCACAGGTGGTTCGGCTTCGCGTCGTTGGCGACGAACACGTCCGGCCACCCGTCGCCGGTCAGGTCGGCGCAGTACACCCCTAACCCAGGGCCGGGAACCTTCGCGATACCGCTCGGGAGGCTCGCGTCCTCGAACGTGCCGTCGCCGCGGTTGCGGAACAGCTTCGCCGGCGTGCCGGGGAAGGAACTCGGGCCGCAGAACTCCCGCTTGCCGGTGCTCGTGCTCTCGCACGTGTGGCCGGGGTCCACGTTCACGTAGTTCGCGACGACGAGGTCCAGTCGGCCGTCGCGGTCGTAGTCGAAGAACGCGGCGGACGTGCCCCAGTGGGGGTTCGCGATCCCGGCGGCGGCGGTCGCGTCGCGGAACCGGCCCCCGCCCTCGTTGAGCAAGAGCCGCGTGCCGCGGTACTGGGTGACGGCCACGTCCGGCCGGCCGTCGTCGTTCACGTCGCCGACGGCGACGCCCATGTTGAACCCGTCGAAGTCGAGGCCGGACCCGGCCGAGGCGTCCGCGAACGTGCCGTCCGGTTGCTGGCGGAAGAGCTGATTCGTCTTGCCGGACCCCGGCCCGGCGTTCTGGAGGAACAGGAGGTCGGGGCGGCCGTCGCCGTCGGCGTCGAACGCGGCGACGCCGGACCCCATGACCCGCGGCATGAGGAAGTCGGTCGGGTCGCCGACGGCGTGGACGAAGTTCACCTTCAGCCGGTCGGTCGCGTCGGCGAACCACTCGACCTCCGGGGCGGGCGGGGGCGGGTCGCGGCGGCAGCCGGCGGCGGCGGCCGCGAACACGAGGGCCGCGACGAGCGGTCGGCGGGACATGATTCGGGAGGGGGAAAAAGTGCCGCGGGCGGCCCGGTGCGGGCCGCCCGGCGGTGGGACCTTACTTCTTGAGGCGGATGTCGAAGTCGAACTTGTTCTCGGCACCTTGCACCACGTCGCGGACCTGCTTGGTGGCGCTGCCGTAGTCCGGCGGGATGATGTCCTCGCCGGGCTCGACCGGGGCGGCCTGCGGCCCGCCCTGCATCTCGCGCATCTTCTGCTCGCCGGCCATCCGGGCCTTGGCCCCCTCGTCCACGCGGGCGTTCGTGGCCCCGGTCCCCTTCCGCTTGGCGGAGATGGAGATGCGGTTCGTGCCGACCATGGCCTGGCCGGAGTACTTGCCCTCGTAGATGTTGATGAGCACGGGCGGGCGGCCGTCGGTGTTGAACGTGATGGTGGCGTCGTCCAGCGGCTTGCCGTTCATCGTCACCTCGCCCTTGACGGGGACGTAGGACGGCGGGCGGTCGCCGCCGCAGCCGGCCGCGAGGAGGAAGGCGGGGGCGATGACGAATAGCCAAACGTATCGGCGCATGGCGTCCTCGGGTTCGAGGGAAGGGGGGGAAGGGAAAACGGGCCGATGGGAACCATCGGCCCGTCCGTGATGTTCGAGCTGTCGGGAACCTAGTCGAGGTTCGTAATCACCTGGCCGTCGTCGCGGGTGGCGAGCTGGGCCAGGGTGAGCAGCGAGAGCGAGTCGCGGAGGAACCGGACCGACCCGTCGCCCATGAGGGCGTTGACGCCGCCGCTGTGGTTAGAGTTCAGCGGGGTGTTGGACGGTTCCGCGTCGCCCACGCCGTTCGGCGGGCTGGTGGACGCGGAGGTCGGCCACCCGCGGTTCTGGTTGATCCGGTAGCGGACGGCCGTGTAGTTGTACCCGCGGGCCTCGTCCCACACGTTCATGGTCCAGGCCGCGCCGCCGCCGCTGAGGAACCCGCCGTTCGTCGCGCCCCAGTCGGGTTGCGGCGTGTTGTTGTTGTCGTACAGCGTGCCGGACGATTCCGAGACCATCATCGTGTTGCTGCTGCCGTCGCCCATGCCCTGGATCGTGACGCGGTAGAACCCGACCGTCAGCGGGCCGCCCCACGAGTTCCGGCCGCGGTCCTGGGACCAGCTGGTGCTGTCCGTGTTCCGCCGCTCGCGGAACACGCCGGTCCCGTCGATGTTGTCCACCGCCCCGACGATGGCCAGGTAGCTGCTGCGGGTCACGTCGCAGGCGTTCGCGTCGCCGGTCGCGTCGGCCGCCGCGGCCTGCTCGCAGTTCATCCGCCACCGGGAGTTCGTCAGCACCGGCTTGTTGTCCGACGGGCAGCGGTACGTCTGGATGACCGCGCCGGACGCGGCCAGGGCGTTCGTGTTCGCCGAGCTGAACGCGTTCCCGCGGAACGAGTCGTTCGCCCACCCGGAGTCGCCGCGGAACGTCATCCGCGAGTACAGCGGGCCTTGCTCGATGAACGGCAGGATGTACACCATCCAGCTGCTGGCGTCCCCTTCGTAGTTGATCGGGGCCACCATCCCCTGGCCGAGCGGCGCCCGGTCGCCCCGCGCGCCCGCCGGCGGCAGGAACCCGTTCGTGTCGTGGTACGCGTGCAACGCGATGCCCTGTTGCTTCAGGTTGTTCTGGCACTTCGCGCGGGCCGCGGCTTCCCGGACCTTCTGAACGGCCGGCAGCAGCAGGCCGATCAGGATGGCGATGATCGCGATCACCACCAGCAGCTCGATCAGCGTGAACCCTCTACGCTTCAGAGCTTGTGAGAGAGAAGAGTACATTCACACACCTTCGGAGATGAGGCGTCATGATACCCAGAAAGAGGCGAGTCCCAGTTCTGGGATTAAGAAACAGTCTTCATTATTACCCACTCCCGATTATCGGGGCAAGCGAGATCGCCCCCCGGATTGTAACTTTTCATAAAAAAATCATCGCCGCGGACTTGACCCGAAAACGCCCCCGTCGGCCGAACGATCACGTCGGTCCCGACAGGTCCGGCAACTCCGCCGTCGCCGGCACGTCGCCGCGGATCAGCTTCGTCGCCGCCCCGACCAGCTTCAGGTAGTGGTCGCTCGGCAGCCCGCCGTAGGTCGCGAACTTCGACGCCCCGACCGGCACGTCGTTGGTGCATTTGAAGATCGCCGTCCCCTCGTCCACCTCGTCGAACATGGCCTGGTAAGCCATCGTCGCCCCCGCCTTCTTCGCGGCGACGTACTGCGCCCACAGGAACTTCCCGCCGTCCCGCGGGATCGACTCGAGCGGCGACTTCGGCTTCTGGTTGTGCCAACTGAACCCCGGAAACACGACCGGCAGGTAGTCCTTCTTCTTCGCGTCGCACCACGCCAGGTCCGGGGCCATCGTCTTCGTCGCGTAAGCCGCCGCCGCGGCCGCCGTGGCGTACCGGCCGACGGTCCAGGGGCTGACCACGTCCGCCGCCGCGATAACGTCGTGCAGCGCCGCGTCCGCCACCGCGTCCCGGTCGAGCGTCCGCCAGTGCGTCGGCACGCCGAGCATCACCGTGCATTCGCCGCCGGCCTTCCCCTTGAGGAACGTCACGAGGTCGTGGCACTCCTTGAGCGTGTACTTGCGGCCGTCGCCGAACCCGACGCCCCAGACGGCGACGACCGGCCGGCCGGCGTGCCGCAGGTAGGCCGGGTCGTCGGTGATCCGCATCTTGTCAAGGAGCAACTTCCAGTCGTCGATGACGCCGGCGACCCGCCCGGCGCGGAGGCCGGACAGGTCGTACATGACGGCGTAGGCCCGGCCGTGCCGGTTCGCCCCCTCGCGGCAGTGGCCGAGGACGGTGGTGAACTGCCGCAGCCCGAGCGGGTGCGCCACCTCCGTGGCGAACCGCTGCACGAACGCGCCGTCGAGGCCGTACTCCCGCATCCACTGGAAGTGGCGGAGGACGGTCTTCGCCTTGAACGCGCTGTACACCTCGGCCGCGGTTCCGTCCGCCTTCTTGAACGGCGTGGCGAACCGCTCGTCGGCGTCGAGTTCGGACACGTCCGGCCACAGGTCCACGTTCGTGCTGCCGGGTTTGAACCCGTCCTTGCCCTGCCAGTGGTACCACCCGCGGCCGCACCCGTCGCCCTCGGCCGCGTGCCACCCCTGGTAGCCGCACATCACCTTCCCGACGAGCGTGGCCCGGTCCACGCCGGCGGCGGTCGGCCCGCGGTACGGCCGCATCGTCTCCTCGACGACCCGCTCGCGGGTCGGCGGGTCCCCGGCGCGGGCCAGCCCGGCGACGAGGCCGGCGGTGGCGGCGAGGAACGTCCGGCGGTCGGTCATGGTGGTCCCCTACGCTCCGAGGTGGTTTCAAGCCCTGGGACCGCGGGCGTCCCGCCCGCTTCGCTCCCAGCCAGTTAAGACGGCTCCCCGCGGCCGGGCAGGTGGGCGGGCGGGACGCCCGCGGTCCCAGGCCGCCCGCCCCTCGAACGGCCCGGCCGTCACTCGTTGCGGATGACCCGGCGGATGTCCACCGGCTTCGTCAGTTCGCCGTCCTTCGTCGGGCCGGCCAGGATTTTCTTCACCACGTCCCGCCCCGTCGTCACGCGGCCGATGGGGACGACGGACGCGGTTCCCACGTCGATCGTGTCGCCGAGGAACACCGCGAACCCGACCCACCCCGTCTCGTCCCGCACCAGCGCGATCGTCCCGTCCGCGGGCTTCGCGGTCGCCGCCGGCACGTCCTCCAGCGCGAGGTCCTTCGCCCACTTCTCCTTCCACGCCGAGCCGACGGCCGCCCACGCCCCGCCGCCGGACGCACGCACGAACCGGCCGGAGTGGTAGCCGCCGTCGAGCGCGACGCGGAGGAAGTTCGTCACCGCGGCCGGGGCCGCCGTCGCGTCCAGCTCCACGTCGAAGTCGCCGGCCGCGGTCTGGACCACGACCTTCGGCTTCGCCCCGACGGCCGCGTCCCGCCACCGGAACCGCGGCACGGCCGCCGGGTCGTACCCCACGAGGTGGGCGCGGTCTTCGGGCTTCCGGTCCCGCGGCTTCACGTACCGCCACGCCGTGTCGCCGAACACCTCCTTGCACAGCGCCGCGAGGCCGGGGTCGTGGCTCTTCAACTTCGCCCGCGTCCGCACGTCGTTGTGCAGCGCGTCCGGCGGGGCGTTGTCGTCGAACCAGCTCTGCACGCCCTCGGCCCAGTACTCGTGGCGGTTCGTGGCCGCGTAGGTGTCCTTCCAAAGCCCGCGGGCGGACGCCGCCTCGAACGCCGCCTTCAGCCGGCCGTCGAACGTCGGATCGACGGTGTTGAGGCCGGTCCCGTGGATCGCGTGGGCGAACTCGTGGAGGAAGATGTTCTCGCCGGGGTACGGGTCGCGGGGGAAGTTCAGCAGGTTCTCCTCGCCGCCGCTGACGACCGGCGTGCGGGGCGTCGCCCCGAGGCCGCGGGCGCGGCGGTCCCAGAACAGCTTCGGCTTCATGTTGCGGTGTTCGGGCACGTCCGTCGTGTACTCGCCCGCGGCCATGACGACGGCCCGGACGTTCTGCGCGGCCATCGCCTTGAGAATGTCCGCCCGGCCGGCGAGCATGTTGCGGACGATCCACGCGGCCTCGGCGAGCGCGGCGTCGGACACCTTCGCCGACCCGACCACCGGCAGCCCGTCGGCGTCCGCGTGCTTCTGGTAGAAGGCGTCGAGCTTGAGCCGGTCCCGCAGCTCCTTCGGGACCGGGTCGGCGGCCGCGGGACTTGCAAAGACGACGAGTGCGAGAACGGCGGACGCGGGCTTGGCGTACACGGTCGGCCTCCGGGACGGGTGCGGACAGTGTACGAACCGCCGGGCCGCGCTTGACCCCGCCCGTCCGACCGCGGATACTCGGCCGGTGCCCGTTTCTCTCCCCGGTGACACCATGGACCGCCGCGCCTTCCTCGCCGCCTCCCTCGTCGCCCCACTCGCCGCCCGCGCCGAACCCGCGGCGGCCCGGCGGCTGTACGTCGTCTGCCCCGGCGTCCGCGACTACCTCGAGTTCGGCGGGGCCGGCGTCCTCGTCTTCGACATCGACGCCGGGCACACGTTCGTGAAGCGGATCGCGACGACCGCGAGTGCGGCCGCGAAGCCGCGGAACGTGAAGGGCGTCGTCGCCAGCGCCGCCACCGGGAAGCTGCACTTCACGACGCCGGAGACGCTGTACTGCGTGGACCTCCGCACCGAGAAGACGGAGTGGGGCAAGGAACTGCCGCAGGGCTGCGACCGGCTCGCCGCCACGCCGGACGGGGCGACGCTGTTCGTGCCGTCGTTCGAGAAGGACATCTGGAACGTCGTCGAGGCCGCGACCGGTAGCGTGACCGCGACCATCGAGACGAAGAGCGGGGCGCACAACACGATCTGCGGGCCGGACGGGAAGCACGCGTACTTGGCCGGGCTGAAGTCGCCGTTCCTGTTCGTCGCGGACACGGCGACGAAGAAGGTCGTGAGCAAGGTCGGCCCGTTCGCCGCCTCCATCCGGCCGTTCACGGTGAACGGGGCGCAGACGCTCTGCTTCGTGAACGTGAACGAGTTGCTCGGGTTCGAGATCGGCGACTTGAAGACGGGGAAGAAGCTGCACCGCGTGGAGGTGCCGGGCGTGAAGGCCGGGCCGGTGAAGCGGCACGGCTGCCCGAGCCACGGCATCGGGCTGACACCGGACGAGAAGGAGGTGTGGGTCGTCGATGCGTTCAACGAGCGGGTTCATGTGTTCGACGCGACGCAGATGCCGCCGAAGTACGTGACGAGCATCAAGCTCCGCGAGCAGCCGGGGTGGGTGACGTTCTCGCTGGACGGCAAGTACGCGTACCCGTCCACCGGCGAGGTGATCGACACCGCGACGAAGCAGATCGTGGCGAAGTTGGCCGACGAGACGGGCCGCCCGGTCCACAGCGAGAAGATGCTGGAGATTCACTTCAAAGACGGCGTCCCGACCACGACCGGCGACCAGTTCGGGTTGGGCCGCAAGGCGTGACGGCCCTTGTGGAACCTGGCTTTGTGGAACCCGGAGCGGAAGCGATGGGGTGTTGGTCCCTCACCCCATCGCTTCCGCTCCGGGTTCCACAAGGCCGGCCGGCGACCATCTCCTTGCACGCCCTCACCCGGCGGTCTACGATGGCACTTCCGCCGTCTTCCCTTCCCTCACTCAAGAGCCGACCATGAAACTGCCGCTCTCCCTCGGGTGCGCCGCCCTCCTCGCCGCGAACGTGCTCGCCGCCGACCGGCCGGCGGTCCCGGAGAAGCCGATCGCGGAGAAGAAGGACCTCCTCTTCTGCGACGACTTCGAGGCCGCCGCCCCGGCGAAGGCGTGGCACAAGGTCGTGCCGACGTTCGCGTTCGACAAGGGCGTCCTCCGCGGCACGCAGACCCGCGACAAGACCGTCCCCGCGGCGGACGGCAAGCCGGCCGTCACGGCGCACGCGGCCGTCCACGGGCTGGACGTGCCGACGAAGGACAGCGTCGTCGAGGTGAAAATCCGGTTCGAGGGGGCGACGATGATCGACGTGGAGTTCGACGACCGGAAGTACACCGGAGCGCACTACGGGCACATCTGCCGGGCGCAGGTCCGGCTCACCGGCGTGACGCTGATCGACGAGCGGGACGGCACGATGCGGAACGACATCTACGCGATGAAGAAGGACCCGGCGAAGAAGGCGGAGGTCGCGAAGCTGCTGGCCGGCCGGACCGCGACGTACCCGGCGAAGCTGGAGGCCGGGAAGTGGTACGTGTTGGTGGTGGAGACGGTCGGCGACGAGATGCGGGTGACGCTCGACGGCAAGCCGGCGGGCTACCTGAAATCGTCCGGCATCGGGCACGCGACGAAGTCGAAGATGGAGCTGGGCGTGGCCGGCAAGGACGGCCTGCTCGACGACCTCAAGGTGTGGGACGCGGCCCCGGCGAAGCGGTAGATGGCGTGTACGATAGACGGGGACGTTGTTCGAGGGAGACCGCCGATGGGCAAGCTGAAGGACTTCCTGGCCGCCGAAGGGGACAAGCTGCTCGCCGAGGCCGACGCGGAAGCGGCGGCCCAGCGGCAGTGGGTGCAATCCGTGACCGCGCTCTTCCAAACCCTGGAAGCATGGGTGCGGGCGGCCGACACGAGCGGGATCATCCGCGTCGAGGCGGACACTGTTCTGAGCCGCGACGGCGAAACCCGCGTCCCGCGGCTACGGATCGAGGCCGGCGTGCGACGCGTGTTGATTCACGCCTCGTCGCGGGGCGTCGCCCTGAAGTACGACCTGCCCGACGACGGCACGTCACGGCGGTCGGACGGTTTGGTCGAAATCGAGGGCGGCCCGCACACCTACCGCTTGTTTCTCTTCCGCATCGACGGCCAGGATCGGTGGTACCTCCGCACGACCGGCTCGAACTTGCGGCGACTCGATCAGGAACAGTTCGAGAACTTGGTCGCGCTATCGCTCCGGTGAAGACACTCGCCGAAGCATGGGCCTGGTACGAAGCGACCAAGCAGCACGCCAAACTGGTTCGCCGGCTGGTCGGGCACCACTGGGAGGTGTTGCCCGACGACCCGGTCTTTGAGGCCGGGCGGGTGCGCCTTTTGGAAGGGGCGACGGTCGTTCAGAACACGCTCGACGACCTCGCCGTCGTGGTGTTCTTCTCGGTATTCGAGGCCATCGTCCGGCAACACGTCCTGGACGAGATCGGTCCGGAGCAACAGTTGCTCACCCACCCCGTCTTGATCGCGGCTGCCGGGGATGCGTCCGAGCGGGTTGAAGTCGGCAGCTTCGCCCGCGTGCTGGAGCCGTACAAGTCGCCGGGCTTGGCCGACCTGATCGAGCAAGTGAACCAGGTCCGCAGGTATCGGAACTGGGTCGCCCACGGGAAACGGGCGTCCGGCACGATGCCAGCCCGCGTGGTCCCCGATGCAGCATACGAACGGCTGACCGCGTTCCTGGCCGCGATCCGTGGGGGCGAGGAGTGATGACCGGGCACGCGGTCAACACCCGTCGCTCAGGTACAACAGGGCCACGAAGAACCACAGGAACAGCCCGACGGCACTCAGCACACCCGTCAGGACCTTCGGCCGAATCGGGTGCGCGAGGATGAGCGCGACCAGGATCGCCGCCTCGACCCACATCCGAGATTCGCTGTAGCCGGGGTGGTCCAGTCCCAACCCGATGGGCATCGCCAACGGTCCGAGGAGCATCGCGAACGGGTACGACGTGCCGCCCCAACACAGCACGGACCAGAACGTCCCGAGCAACAGGCCGGGTAGGACGACGCGGAGACGCGGGTTCATGCGGGAAGCCTCCGCCCGCATGTTACCCGCTCACCCCTTCGCCGTCAGCTTCGTCAGGTCGGGGATCACCAGCGTCTGCTCGTTCGTGTCGAAGATGCCCAGGACGCGGTCCGCGGTCAGCGTGATCGGCCGGCGGGCCGGGACGCTCGGCAGCGGCAGCGGCAGCACCCGGACGCCGTTGCCGGTCAAGAGGCCTAGCGGCTCGCGGGCCGGGGTGCGAATCACCACCACCCGCCGGGTCGGGGCGGTCGGGGCCTTCAGCCCGCACCACGCCATCAGGTCCACGACCGGCAGCGGGCCGCCCCGCCACTCGACCATCTCCACGACGTGATCCGCCGCGCCGGGGACGGCCGTGCCGGGCGGGGCGTCGATGATCTCGGCCACGCACCCGACCGGGATGCCGAACCCGACGACCCGGCTGCCCGGCAGCGGGTACTCGACCTGCCCGATGGCCAGCAGCCGGTCGGACCGCCTCTTCGTGGATCGCGCGATCGGTGGCGGGGCGTCGTCGGCCTCGTCGGCGAACAGATCGACCTCGCCGGCCAGCCGGTCCGGGTCGAGGAGCAGCAGGGGTCGGCCGTCGTGGACGAGCAGGCCGTCGAAGAACAGGCCCCGCTTCGCGATGCTCTTGGGGACGGGCTTCACCTCGGCGGCGGACAGCCGCGCGATCGGCGAGACGCGGTCCACGAGCAGGCCGTGCCGCTCGCCGCCGATGGCGGTGAGGACGACCTGCCCGCCGCGGACGGGCGGGGCGGCGACGCCGAGGCGGGCGGCGAGGCCGACGACCGGCCACTCGCCGGCGCGGTTCGTGATGCGGCCGGCGAGGTCCGGGCGGTCGGCGGCCGGCTTGATCCGGTCGCCCCGCTCGATGCCGAGGACGCGGCCCATGTCGAGGCCGACGGTGACCGGGCCGACGGTGAGGCGGACGAGGTTCGTGGTGGCGGTGGCGATCATGAACGGCCTGGTTGGGGAATCTCGCGTCGCATACCCGAACCCGACTTCCGAAGTCCGGCTTCGACTTCGGAAGTCGATCCCGCGCAGAAGCATTCGCAGGGTCGGGATAGGCCCGTCCGTCCGCTCGACTTCCGAAGTCGAAGCCGGACTTCGGAAGTCAGGGTGTCGCGCTCCGCGACAGGTGGCGGATCACGTCGATCAGCGACTCGTCCTGGTACGGCTTCGTCACGTAGGCCGACGCCCCGAGGTCCATCGCCTTGCGGCGGTGCTTCTCCGCCGCCCGCGACGTGATGACCACCACCGGCAGCTGCTTCAACCCGGCTTGCGCCCGGATCGTGCCGAGCAGCTCGTACCCGTCCATCCGCGGCATCTCGATGTCCGACAGCACCACGTCCGGCAGCCCCTGGCCGCGCTGCAATATCTCCATCGCCTCGATCCCGTCCTTCGCGGCGATGGCCGTCCACCCCTGGCGTTCCACCAGGTTCGTCAGCACCCGCCGCACGCTCGGCGAGTCGTCCACCAGGAGCACCCGCGTCGCGGCCCGCGCTCGCGGCGCGGCCGGACGGGGGAACAGCTGGGACATCGTGATCGAGTGCGTGGCGGCGGCGACCGCCGCGGCCGCGGCCCGCATCAACTCCGGCGGGTTGAGAATCAGCACCACGCTCCCGTCGCCGAGGAGCGTCGCCCCGGACACGGCCGGGACGCGCTTCAGGTGCGACCCCAGGTTCTTGATGACGATCTCCCGCCCGCCGAGCAGTTGCTCCACCACCAGGGCCAGCCGCTTCTCGCCGGCCTTGATGAGCAGCACCGGCGGCCGCGACACGCCCTCGTCCGGCGACGTTTTCAGGTTCAGCACGCGGCCGAGGTGCGCGACCGGGTACGTCACGTCGCCGACCTTCAGCACCGGATCGCGGCCGATCTTCTGCACGTCCGATTCCTCGAACCGCAGGATTTGCTCGACCGCGTCCAGCGGGACCGCGAACGTCTGCCGGTTCGCCGTCACCATCAGCGCCCGCGTGACCGCCAGCGTCATCGGCAGCCGGATCGTGAACGTCGTCCCCTGGCCGACCTTCGACGCGATCGAGACCGTGCCCTTGAGCGCCTCGACCTTCGACTTCACCACGTCCAGCCCGACGCCGCGGCCGGACAGTTCGCTCACCTTGTCCTTCGTGCTGAAGCCGGGGGCGAACAGGAACGCGTACACGTCGTCCAGCGGCAGTTCGTCCACGTCGCTCGCGGCGACGAGGCCCCGCGCCACGGCCGTGGCCCGCACCGCGTCCGCGTCGATCCCGCGGCCGTCGTCCGCGATGCGGAGGACGACCTGGCTGCCCTCGTGGACGGCGGAGAGTTTGATCGTGCCCGCCGCCGGCTTGCCGAGCGCCTTCCGCACCTCCGGCGTTTCCAGCCCGTGATCGACGGCGTTCCGCAGCAGGTGCAGGAGTGGGTCGGCCATCGCCTCCAGGACCGACTTGTCGAGGCCGGTCCGCTCGCCGTCGAGCACCAACTCGGCCTTCTTGCCGGTCTGCTGCGCCGCGTTGCGGACGGTCCGCTGGAGCTTGCTCGTGTGCGTGGACAGCGGGACCATCCGCAGCCGCATGAGCTTGTCTTCGAGTTCGCTCGACAGCCGGGCTTGGCGGGTGAGGAACCCGTCGAAGTCGCCGTGGACGTGGCCGAGCTCGCCGCCGAGCGTCTGGATGTCGTTGGTCGTTTCCGCCAGCTCGCGGCTGACGAGGTGGAACTCCGTGTACCGGTCGAACTCGAGGTCGTCGAACCCGTCGCCGCCGGCCCCGGTCGTGTCGCCGCCGAGGGCCGCCGGCTGCGAACCCGGCAGGGCGAGCTTGCCGCCGCCGAGGGCCGACGCCTCGAACCCGGTTTCCAGCTTCGTGGACGCGCGACGAAGACGGTCGGTGCTGGGGTTCAGCTCGTTCAGCAGCCGTTGGAACTCGCCCATCCGCGTCTCGAACGCGGACCGCGCGATCACCAATTCGCTGACCAGCTTCGTGATGTCGTTGAGCCGCTCGATCGGCACGCGGACGAACGCCTCGGCCTTCTCGACCCGTTCCGCCTTCGGCTCGGCCTTCTCCGCCGGCTCGTCCTCGATCTCCTGCGGCAGTTCCGGCTCCGGCGGCGCGGGTTGCTCGTCCGTGGACGGCGTGGCCGCGAGCGCGGCGTCGAGCTTCGCGAACAGCGGCGCGAACGCCGTCGGGCGGCCGTTGATCGTGTCCTCGATCGCGTCCGTGCTGCCGAGCAGCACGTCGATCTCGTCCGCCGTCGCGACCCGCTTCCCCTCAAAGTAAAGGTCGAGCAGGTCTTCCATCCGGTGCGCGAGCGTCGTCACGTCGGCGAACCCGACCATCGCGGCCGTGCCCTTGAGCGTGTGGGCGGCCCGGCGGACCTCCTGCCACTGCTCGCGGTCGGCGGGGTTCTTTTTCGTCGCGGGAAGGAGCGTCGTCAAAACGCGGAGGTGGTCGTCGGCTTCCAGTTTGAAGACTTCGAGCAACTCCGGCGGGATGTCGGCCGCTTTCGGCCCCGCGGCCGGCGGCGAGAGGAAGTTCGGGATCGGCAGCCCGGCCAGGTCATCGACGGTTTCTTGCAGGTTGCCGAACCCCGGCGGCGCGAGGTCGGCGAGCGTGTCGTCCGGGGTCGGGAGGTCGCCGAACGGGGCGACCCACTCCTTGCCGCCGAGGGCCGCGCCGGTCGCCGCGGACTCGTCGGCCGGGAGGCCGCGGAGGGTTTGCAGCGTCCGCACCGCGTCGGTGACGAGCGGCTCCTCGTTCAGATTCTCGCCGAGCGTCCCCTCGATGTACGCCTCGATCGCCTTCACGCCGCCGTCGAGCGCGTCGAGCACGGCCGGGTCGGGCGGCAGCTTCCCCTGGGTAATGTCGTCGAAGGCTTGTTCCAAATGGAACCCGATGTGGCTCAGCCCGCCGAGGCCGACCATGGCGGCCGCGCCCTTGATGGTGTGGACGCACCGGTGCGCCTCCTCGGCGGCGGCGAGGTCGGCCGGGTTCGCCCACAGGGCGGCGAGGCCGGCCCGGACGGCCGGCAGGTAGCCGCTGGCTTCTTCCAGGAAGCCGAGGAGGATTTCGGGATCGACGGTTCGGCTCATGGGGGGCGGCCCGCGAAGGGGTGAGAGAATGACCGGCGAGCCGAGCGGCGGGGGGCCCCCCGGGGGGGGGAAAAAACCCCCCGGGCCCCCCCCCCCCCGCCGCACCCGGCAAACCCCGGTG
>NZ_JCABYM010000075.1:37786-47154 GCF_059499385.1 Limnoglobus sp.
CGCCCGTTTTGGGTTTCGTTGCCGCCCGGCGCCGCCGGCGGGGGTGGGGGGGGTGGTGCGCCACCTCCCGGGGGGGCCCCCCGCCGCTCGGCTCGCTACGGACTACGCCTTGTTGCCGTACCCGCTCGGCAGCTTGAACGCGGACACCGACCCGCGGAGGTCTTCGGCCAGCTTCGCCAGCGTGTTCACGCTCTCGGCCGTCCGCTTCGTGCCGGTCGCCGTCTGCTGCGTGATCTGGCTGATGTTCCCCATCGACCGGGCCAGCGCCTCGGACCCCTTCGCCTGCTGCTTCGACGCCTGCGAGATCGACTGGATCAGCTCCGCCAGCTTCAGCGACACGCCCTCAATTTCGTTCAGCGACTGGCCGGCCTGGTTCGCGACCTTCGACCCGCTCACGACCTCCTGGATGTTCTTTTCCATGGCGCTGACGGCCTCGTTCGTTTCGCCCTGGATCGCCTTGACCAGCGTGGCGATCTTCTTCGTCGCCTCCGTGGACCGCACGGCCAGCCGCTCGACTTCTTCCGCGACCACGGCGAACCCGCGGCCGGCCTCGCCGGCGGCGGCGGCCTGGATCGACGCGTTCAGGGCCAGGATACTCGTCCGGTCGGCGATGTCGTCGATCAGCTGCACGATCTGGCCGATCTCCTGCGACGTTTCGCCCAGCCGCTTGATCCGCTTCGCCGTCTCTTGCGCCTGCTCGCGAATCTTGTTCATCCCCTCGATCGTGTTCCGCACGGCCGCGTTCCCCTGCTTCGCGGTCGTCAGCGCCTGTTGGGCGACGGCCGTGGACGTGACGGCGTTCTCGGACACCTGCTGGATGCTGACGGCGATCTCGTCGATGGCGGCCGACGTGCTGGTGATCTGCTTCGTCTGGTCCTGCGACCCGTCCACGAGCGTCTCGGCGGACGAGTAAATCTGGTTCGCGGCCGTGGACACCTGCTGCGTCGCCTTCTGCACGTTCCCGATGATCTTGCGGAGTTGGTCGATCATGAAGTTGAAGCTGTCGGCGATGGCCCCGGTCATGTCGGCGGACACCTCCGCCTCCTTCGTCAGGTCGCCGTCGGCCACGCCGGACACTTCGTCGAGCAGCTTCATGATGCTCTTCTGAATCTCGGCCTTCTCGTCCTGCGACTGGAGCAACACGCGCGTCTTGTCGAGGGTCGCGTTCAAGGACTCGGCCACGTCGCCGAGTTCGTCGCCGGACACGACCTCGGCGCGGCCGCCGAAGTCGCCGGCCTCGGCCCGACGGAACACGGCGTTGAGGCCGTCGATCTGCCGGGTCAGGCTGCGGCTGACGGCGGACACCGCCCACAGGCCGAGGACCGCGCCGGCGGCGGCGACGCCGAGGGCGTAGGTGGTCTGCTTGCCGGCGTCGGCCAGCGGGTTGAACGTCAGGTAGAGCAGCCCGCCGACCGCGAGGGCGAACGGGGCCGCGATCAGGCCGCACTTCTGACCGAGCGGGAGGCGTTGGAACGCGGACATCGACTTCGGGGCCATCGGGGGCGTCCTCACGGGGTACGAGCGGCGACGGGGTTCGTTCGTTCGGACCATCGCCTATGTGTTCTGCGGGGAACTTAGAACACGGCCGGAAGTTTGCGCACGCGGGGGAAACGAAGTGTCGATTTTTTACGCGCCGTCCGGGGCCGATAGCGAAAATCGACGACGTGGCCTGAATGGGCAAGCCGCGGCGACTCGTCCGCGTGCGGGAACTTTCAGGGCTGGCGGGAGTCAACGGACTTCCGCCGCGGGCGCGGCACTCGGTTTGCGAACGTTACTCCCAACGAATTTCTTCGCCCGGAGGACGTACCATGATCCCCTCGACCGTGGCCCGCGTGCCGCAACAAACCGCCGAACACGTTAACGAGCGAATCCGCCGGCAGACCGAGGAGAGCGTCGCCCGCCTCGCGGCCCGCGGCTCCGCGGCCATCGACCGCCGGCTCGCGGACCTCGACCGCGAGTGGGACATCGAGCGGACGCTGGAGGCGAACGCCGCGACCGCCGTGCTGGTGGGGTCCGCCCTCGGCGCGCTGATGGACCGCCGGTTCTTCGCGCTGCCGGCGGTGGTCGGCGGGTTCTTGCTCCAGCACGCCGTGCAGGGGTGGTGCCCGCCGCTGCCGCTGTTCCGCCGGGCCGGGGTCCGGACGGCGGCCGAGATCGACTACGAGCGGTACGCGCTGAAGGCGCTCCGCGGCGACTTCGCGAACGCCGAGCGGGCGAACGCGGGACCGGCCGACACCAGCCGCGTCGTGGCGGCGGCCCGGCGGTGAGCCGTCACCGCGCCAGTTCCTTCGCGACCACCGCCATCGTCTCCTTCTGCCGTTGGCGGACGACCGCCATCGCCTTCTCGACCTTCCCGCGGGCCGCCGCCGGGTCCGCGGCCATGTCCAGCAGCACCTTCGCCATGTTCGCCCCGTCCGCCTCCGCGTCCAGGTCGAACAGCCAGTCGCCGAGGCCGATGTCCTTCCACATGAACCCCTTGCTCGACTGCTCGGCCGTGCGGACCACGACGGCCGGCGTCCCCTGGTTGAGGGCCATGATCGGCGAGTGCATGTCGTAGCTGAACACGGCGAACGCTTTCGCGTACACCGCCACCGCCTCGTCCATGTCCCAGAACGTGTCGCGGACGACGGCCTTCGCCTGTACGTCTTCGGGCAGCTTCTCGTACACCAGCGTCTTGTTCACCTCCATGTGGCTGCTGTCCTCCGGGCAGAGCAGCACCTTCATCCCCGTCTTCCGCACGAACGCGACCAGCGCCGCCCGCAGCTTCGCGTGGTCCGGTTCCATCGTCTCCTGCGTCCGCTTCCAGAACGTCTTCTCCTGCTCCGTCTGCGGCTCCGTGCGGCCGTGGATCTTCCAGTACGGCGTGTACCGCAGCTTCGGGATGAACGCCAGGAACTTCCCGGCCTCCAGCCCGTGCTTGGTCATGTAAGCGGCCGCCAGCTTGTCGTCGCGGACGTCCACGGCGAACGCGGCGTCCGGCCCGAACTCCACGACCGGGGCCTTGACGCCCTGCTTCCTGGCGAGCTCCAGTGACACGCTGTCGCGGAAGAAGGCGAACCGGGCCTGGTCGAGCACGCCCTTGTCCGGCGGCTGGGTGTACCGCCCGCCGTGGGTGATGCCGTAGACGCCGAACGGCTTGCCGGTGTGCTTGACGAACGCCTCGATATCAGCCCGCGCGTTGAGCGTTGCCCCGGACCCGAGCAGCAGGAAGTCGGCCCGCGCGACGGCCTCGCCGAGGGCCTTGTCGGACGCCTTCCCGTCCGCGCCGATCTTTCCCTTGACGACCGAGACCTTGGGGAACCGCCTCTTGAGCATGGCGACGACGCCGGGCGTCATGCTGGCCGACGCCCAGACGACGACCTCGGCGGCCGGGACGTGTTGTTCGAGGAGCGCGAGCGCGCCGGGCGTGTGGCCCACGTCGCCGATGTTGACGACCTGCCACCCGGACCGCAGGAGGACGCGCGGGGCGCGGCGGTCGGCCGCCGCGGCGGAACCGACGGCGCAGCCGGCAGCGAGGGCGGCGCGGACGAACGTGCGGCGGTGCATGGGGGTACTCCTATGTTGCTTTTCGGTCCAGAGAACGTTCACTTCCTGACGATGATCCTTGAATCCGTTGCCGTACTTCTGCCTCTGAACAGGGTAGCGGGAGCCGAAAGACGAAGGGGATAAATCTTGGAAGGCCGTTGACCGCGGGAAGGCAGCGTGGTAACATTCTCTCGTTGGTACAGATCATCGCTCACATGGCCTGGGAGTGCTTCGGCACGTTGGGGCTAAACCCCTCCCGGGCCTCCCTTTTTTATGTACCTCCTCTATCTCGACGCCTCCGGCACGCCGGAGTTGCAGGACCGAAATAGCAAGCATTACGTGCTGGTCGGCCTGGGTATGCACGAGGGGAGTTGGTTCTCGCTCGACAAGCGACTCCAGGCGGTGAAGCGGAAGTACTGCCTCTCGGGCACGGACCCGGAACAACTCGAAATCCACGTCAAGCAGTTTGCCGTCACGATCAAGGAACAGGACGAGATCCCGGACTTCGAGCAACTGTCGGGAACAGACCGCCGATCACGCGTCCTGGAGTTGCGCGGCAAGAAGCTCGACGCCGAGGCGTCGCGTGAGAAGAAGGAGGAGCGGCGGGCCAAGTACAAGGACACGGACCCTTACATCCACCTGACGCGACGCGAGCGGTCGCAACTCCTGGAAGACGCGATCGAGGTCATCGCCGGGTACGACACGATCCGCTTGTTCGGGGAGGCGATTGCCAAGTCCCATCCGGGCATCGCCGCGGGCGGTGCCGATGTGCGCGAGCAAGCGTTCACCCAGGTGGTGGCTCGGTTCGACAAGTTCCTGCAAAAGAAGGACTCGTGGAAGCGGCAGAGTAGCCCGCGCGGCGCGATCAATCACGGCCTGCTGATGCTCGACCAGGACGAGTCAACGCAGTCGGTCGTCGAGCCGCTGTTCAAACGGTTCCGACAGCACGGCCACCCGTTCGGCCAGATGACGCACGTGATAGACGTCCCGTTCTTCGGGTCCAGCGTGAAGGTCGGCGGTCTACAGTTGGCAGACGTGGCGGCCTATGTCGTCCGCCGCTACCTGGACAAGGGGTCTGTGGCGGGCAGCCACGAAGAGCGGCACTTCATGCAACTGTTCCAGCGGTTCGACCGCGACAACTACGGCAAGCTGCACGGGCTGAGGCATTACGTCCCGGCCAACTCCTGTCACTGCTCGATCTGCCGAGAGCGGGGCCACTCGGCCGCCGCGCCCACGCCACCAGCGGTCCCGTCTCCTCCGGCCACGTAGCCCCAGTTCACAGCATGTCCGGCAGCTCGTCGTACTTGTCCCAGCTTTCGTGCTGGACCCGTTCCCAGGCGAGCGCCTGGAGTTCCTCCCGCGTCCACGGGCTGTCGTCGTACACGGCCCCTGTCGCGTCAAGAAGTTCGAGTGCTTCGGCCTGTTGCTCGGTCAATTCGATAATGGTTGCCTTCTCCTCCGGCTACCAACTCGATCCGCCGCCGTGGTTCACTCGGCCCCTTCGGATTCAGTAGAGTGCCTGGTTTGGCCTTGATCGACTCGTGTAGCTACTTGCAGGGCCGTCGCACTTGGCGAATATCCCGCACGTTTCTCGGCCTCCCGCAACGGGTATCAATCACATATAAATTGACCCCTTCTTCGCGCTCACCCTGGCCACGGGTGAAGCCAAACCAGGCAAGGTAAAGGTACTTGGGCGAGTGCAAAAGCACTATTCCCGCGTCTTATTGTTTCGAGTTGGGAATCTGGCAGCAACTACTGACAAAAACTTGATTAATTGACACCTTCCTTCTCTGCGGGTGGCCCGCACTGGAGTTGAGGGCTGCGACACGCGCAGTGGTGTGTCGCTGAACGGTGTTCGCCACAACAGGGCGAATCTTTGGCCTTCAGAGGCCGAATCAATCATCTTTAGTGACAGTTAAATGACGCGGGCCTCCTATTCGCCCCACCCGGAGGTTTCGCCCCCAGCGTAGCGGCTGCGCCGCACGCGGTCAAAGACATTGCCCCCGTCACTTCCGCGCCTTCTTCGCATGCTTCGCGTGGTCATGATGGTGGTGCTCGTCCGCGTGGGCGTGCGGGTCGGGGTGGCCGACGCCGACCTGGTCTTGCGCGAACTTGAACGCCGCCGCCTCCGCCCGCGGCCAGTCGCCGGCCCTCGCCGTCGCCACGATCCGCTCGAACCCCGACCGCTCGTCCGCGGTCAGCTTCCCCTCGCGGGTCAGCTTCTCCAACCCCTGCTCCACCTTCGCCAGCCGCACCGGGTCCTTCGTGTTGCAGGCCGTGTAGAGCAACTGCATCAGCGTTAGCGCCTCGCGGCTCGTCACCGGCGGGTACTGCCGGCAGCCCGGCCACCAGATCACGACCAGCGGCACGAGCAACAAGCCCGCCACGCCGCCGAGCCACCGGACCCGCTTCGAGTCGCCGTCGTCGTTAGTAGTCACCGACCACCTCCCCGCCGCTCACGCTGGACAGCGCGGCCCACGTGTTCAAGTTTACATTGGTCGGCACGAACCGGACGCTGCCGTCGCCGAGGAGGACGTTGCCGCCGTGCCACGGGGCGTACATCTGGCAGACGTGGCACGTCGGGAAGCTCGGCGGGTGGACGATGCCCGGCTCCGCCGCCGCCGGGCCGCTGTGGCACAGCACCAGCGTCGCACCGGCGTCGCACGCCGTGAACGGGTAGCGGGCCGGGTCGATCGGGCACACGTCCGCGTTCGGGACCACGCCCACCCACGTCTTGTTGCTGATCGTCGTGTGCTCGCCGATGAACACGGTGTTGCTGAGGCCGTCCGTGACGGTCGCGATCCGGGTCTTCGAGTTCCGGTAGAACGGGCCGACGCCGGACACGCCGGAGAGGTTCGGCAGGTCGTAGGCCCACGTCTCGTCCTGCCCGTTGTTGGCGACGAAGTGCGAGATGCCGAACTCGGCCAGGACCGTGCCGCCGGAGTCCTTGATGAGCGTCGTCGGGCCGTGGTTCGGCGCGGCCGGGCACTGGAACACCTTCGGGGCGTGCTTCACGGCCGTCGCGTTGGTGGCGTCCCAGCACGGCACGTCGAGCCGCAGTTGGCGGTAGAGGTTGTCCTGCTCGACGTGCGGCAGGATGAACGTGCCCCACGCCCACCCCGGCGCGGCGTCCACGGCCGGGACCGGCTGGTTCGGGAAGCCGGACTGGTAGCCGGGCGGGAAGTAGCCGTTGGCGTCGTGGTAGCCGTGCAGCGCGAGGCCGATCTGCTTGAGGTTGTTCTGCGACTGGCTGCGGGCGGCGGCCTCGCGGACCTTCTGCACGGCCGGCAGCAAGAGGCCGACGAGGATGCCGATGATGGCGATGACGACGAGCAGCTCGATGAGTGTGAACCCGTGGCGGTGGCGGCGGTGGCGATGTGGGAGCACGGTGCGTCTCCTGACGAGAAAGAAGGCGGAGCGAAGTGATGAATTAGGTTAGACTAAATCAAAAGATTTGGCAAGACTACAGTGGCAATTTTTGTCAGCGAGTGAACGTAAAAAGTTTATCTTAAACGTTTAGCGGCGGACCCATCGGGTCCGCCGCGAAAACGTGAAACGTGATTTCTTACACCGTCTGGAACGCGCCCAACTCGGCGGACGCGAACAGGGCGTTCAGGTCGAGGATGGGGACCAGCCTGTTCTGATGCTCGACGACGCCGTCGAGGTACGGGACGATTGCGGCGTCCGTCACGAGGTCCGCGTCCACCGGCTGCGGCGGCGGGAAGCGGCGGATGCCGACGATCTCGTCCACCAGCAGGCCGATGACGAGCTGGCCGTCGTCGGACTGCGCGACGAGCAGCCCGCGGCGGGCGGCGGCGGCGTCCTCGGCTTGCAGGAACTGCGGCAGGTCTACCAGCGAGATGATGTCGCCGCGGACGTTCGCCACGCCGGGCAGCCAGTCGGGCGTCCCGGGCACGGGCGTCACCTTCGCCGGCCGCAGGACTTCCCGCACGTTCTCGATCCGCACGCCGTAGGGCGTGCCGCCCAGCTCGAAGACGACGTGCCGCGCCCCGGCCTCGGCGGCGCGGTCCCGCGGGGCGGCCGGCTGGTCGTCGTCGTCCGGGATCGCGTCCTGCATCGCCGCCAGCAGCTTGTCCAACGACGAACTCGTGGACCGCGCATCGACCTCGACGAAGATGTTCGACGTGGAAACGACCGGCGTGCCGATGAGGCCGTCGGCGCGGGCCTGGATCGCGACGAGGCCGGGGGCGAACCCCCGCAGCCGGGCCACGACGGTGCGCGACTCGCCGGGCGGGATGTCGCCGACGAGCCAGCCGATCAGGTTCAGGGCGCGGTCGAACTCGCCGCCGGGGGCGGCCGCGAACGTCAGTTCTTCCGGCATCGTCAGCATCGCCGTCACGCCCTTCGCGGGGACGGCCGACGTGTTCGTGACGACGATCGCGATCTCCTCCTCGGCGTCCAGCCGCATCATCGGCTCGTGCCGCAGTTCCAGCGCGAGCGCCGCCTCGACGACCTCGGTGCTGAACGTGGACTCGGCCGACTCGCTGCCGGGGGACTCGACGGTCGCGAACCACTCGTGGCGGCCCGGCCGGTCGGACGCGAGTTCGACGGTCACCGTGGTGAACGCGCCGGGGTCGATGGGGGAAACCTTCACCACCACCGGCGGGCCGCCGTGGGACAGGTCGGCGACGCGGACGGTGACCGGGCCGGTCGGCAATTCACCCGTGTTCGACACCCGCATCTTGATCGCGAACGGCTCGTTCACGGCGGCGACCGGCGGGGACGCCAGCTCGCCGATCAGCCGCGCGCCGGGCAGCGGCTGGTACGACACCTCGAACGCCCGCGGGGCGGCCGGGTCCGCGCCGAGCAAGGACACCGGCAGCTTCACGGACAGCGGGACCACGTCGTCCGGGCCGAGCGGGCCGAGGTTCCAGTGCAGGTTCCCCTTCCGGGCCTGCGGCTTGCGGCTCGCCTGGACCTGCTTCAGCCCGGCCGGGATCGGGAACGCGACCTTGCAGTTCAAGTACCCGCGGGCCGCCTCGTCGCGGACGGTGACGCGGTAGACGGCGACGGCCCCGTTCTCCTCGATCCGCGGCGCGGCCGGGACGCGGCGGGTCCGCCAGATGGCCGACGCCGGCTGGATGTCCAGCGGGGCGGACGGCGGCGGCGTCCGCTGGAGCGTCGGCACTTCCTCCGGCGGCCGCGGGTCCGGCTTCGGCTTCGACTGCAATTTCGACGACGGCTTCTTCGGCTTCGGCGGCGACTTCAGCGAATCGAACGGCGACAGCTCGCTCAGGTGCGGGTCGAACGGCGGCGGCAGCGGCAGGTCGTCCTCCGGCGGCGGGTTCGGGTCGAACGCCATCCGCTCCGTCGGCGCGAGGTCGGCGGCGGCCGGCGGCGTGGGGAAGTCGGTGAGCGTGTCGTCGTCCTTCGCGGCGGCCGGCGGCGGCGGGAACTCGGCCGCGTCGGGCCAGTACGGGGCGGCCGGCGGGTCCGGGTCGGGCGTCGGGGCGAAGTCCGGCTCCGGTAGCCCGGCGAGGGCCAGCCACGACGGCAGCCCGCCGGTCGGGCCGGCGTCGTTCGCGGGCGAGTCGTCGGCCGGCGGTTCCGGGAGCGACGGCAGGTCGCCGAACGGGAACGGCGGGGGGCCGTCGTCAGACATGGGTTCGATCTCCGCGTGCGGCTACCGAGGGGGTGGGACGAATTCTTCTCGTCGGGCCGAGACTTAGCAGGCCCGGCGGTTTTGGCTTTGTTCCCTCCCCCTTTGGGGGGAGGGTTAGGGAGGGGGGTGAGCTTCCCACGCCCGGTGAGAATCGCGTTCGACGGAGGCAGGCGGGGGGGGGGGGGGGGGGGGGGGGGGGGGGGGGGGGGGGGGGGGGGGG
>NZ_JCABYM010000076.1:0-2593 GCF_059499385.1 Limnoglobus sp.
GGGGGGGGGGGGGGGGGGTTGGGGTGGTGCTTGGGGGGGGGGGGGGGGGGGGGGGGGCGGCCGCCCCCCCCCGGAGCTTCCCGCCTCGAACGCAATTCTCACACTGAGAGGGAGGTTACCCCCCTCCCTAACCCTCCCCCCCAAGGGGGGAGGGAACCAGACGCCTCGCAGACCCGGCGTAACTTTGCTCATCCTGTGCTTCGGCGTGTTGCTGGTGACGCCGCTGCTGCCGCCGTACCTCGCGGCCGACCGTGACGTGTGGAAGCCATCGCCGGACCTCATCGTGTCGCTGCTGCCGAAGCCGGCCGACTGGGTGCGGGCCAGCCCGACGAGCGCCGGGTGGAACTGGACGCGGGCCGCCGTCGGCGAGGAATTCAACCCGGCCGCCCCGCCGTTCCACCTGTTCCCCGGCGGGTTCGCGGCCGTCGGCCTGCTCGTCGGCGTCGGGGCGTTGTTCGTCCGCCGGAACTTTCACGCCCGCACCGCGGCCGCCTTGGCGCTGGCGGCCCTGCTCGTCGCCGCGTTCACGCTGCACGCGGGGTGGTGGTGTCCGTACCGGGCCGCGATCGCGTTGCCGATCGTTAACGGCGTGCGGGCCGTTTTCCGCGTGGGCCTCGTCCTGGCCTTCCCACTCTGTGCCGTCGCCGGCCTCGCCGTCGGGAAACTGGTCGAAGCGGTGCGGAACCCTGTCGCGCACAAGTTGCTTGTCGCCGCGGTGCTGTCGCTGCTCGCCTACGACATCCGCACCACGGACCCGGCCTCGCGGCGGTCCGGCGTCAGCCGCACGCCGCTCGCGGAAGCCGTCGCGCGGCGTGAAAAGCTCGCCGACGCGGTGCGGCCGTTCTGCGCGAAGGACTCGATGCTGTACGTGTTCCCGGACGGCGACGACCTGATGCCCGCGCTCGTCACGCAGCTCGACGCGATGGCCGCGGCCCAGATGTTGGACATCGCCACGATCAACTGCTGGACCGGTCATGTGCCGAGCGGGTGGGAGCCGTTCCGCGACCACTCGACACTTGCAACGTGGCTGAAGTCGCGCGGCCGTGACGCCGATGACGTGACGGGCCGCGTTCTTTTCTTCGGTGCGCCGAAAGCCGACACGTCGAGCCGCGAAGAATTCGCCCGTCGCGCGCGGGTCGTGACGCGGCCCGCCCCGTGATCATCGCCGCACCTTGAAATCGCAGGACGAAACGCGGCTCGCGGATTGTCGCGCGTATGAATTCCGTCGGAAGAACCGGACCGCGAAGCCGTCCGCACGACCAATCGGGGTGACGACTGTGGCGCGGCCTTTGCAAGATTTTCGACGTGCGAAGGGAACAGTAAACTTGTTTTTCCCAAACGCCACGTTAGGATTCTTCCTTAAAGAAAGTAACCGCGTGTTCTCGCAGCGCGCCAACGTTACTTCCCCGCCGCGTGCGTGACGATCGGCGTCGCCACCCGGGACCGACGAACCCCAGGAGCTCCGCTTCTTTATGTTCGAGTCCGACGCGCGCGACCCGCTCGCCAATCCGACGGCCCGTCCGGCCGAGGGCGGGTTCGACGACGACGAACCTCCGAGTCGTCCGCGCCGCAACCCGACCTGGACCGACGTTCCCGATCACCAGTGGGACGACTGGCGGTGGCAGACGCAGAACTCCGTCCGGTCCGTCCGCCAGCTCCGCACCCTCCTCCCGTTCACCCCGGACGAACTCGTCGCCCTCGGCGAACTCGAGAGCGACTTCAAGCTCGCGATCCCGCCGTACTACTTCTCGCTGATCGACACGGACAACCCCGTCGATCCGATCCGCCTGCAGTCCGTCCCGTCGCCGCTGGAGAAGGCGTCCGGCTTTGAACTGGAAGACCCGTTGGAAGAGGACAAGGACTCGCCGGTGCCGGGGCTGACGCACCGCTACCCGGACCGCGTCTTGATGATTACGACGCCGAACTGCTCGATGTACTGCCGGTACTGCACCCGGAAGCGGGCGACCCTGACCCGCGGCGGGTGGGAGGGCGTCAGCAAGGACGACGAGCGGATGATCGAGTACGTCCGGAAGAACAAGCAGATCCGCGACGTGATCGTCTCCGGCGGCGACCCGCTGACGCTGCCCCTCGGCAAGCTGCGGTACTACCTGAGCAACCTGAAGGCGATCGACCACGTGGACGTGATCCGCATCGGCACCCGCGTCCCGGTGACGCTGCCGCAGCGGCTGTACGACCAGGAGCTGCTCGACCTCCTCGCCGAGACGGAGAAGGTGTACATCCAGACGCACTTCAACCACCCGCGGGAGATCACCCCGGAGGCGGCCCGCGTCTGCAAGAGTCTGCTCCGGCACGGCATGCCGATCAACAACCACGCGGTCCTGCTCAAGGGCGTCAACGACAGCCTGGAAACCATCCGCGCACTGCTGCGCGGGCTGCTTCGCATCAAGGTCCGGCCGTACTACCTGTTCCACTGCGACCCGGTGACCGGGGCCGGCCACTTCCGCACGAGCGTCTGGAAGGGGATGCAGATCATGGAGGGCCTCCGCGGCCACATGAGCGGCATCGGCATCCCGACCTACGTGGTGGACAGCCCGCACGGCGGCGGCAAGATTCCGCTCATGCCGAACTACCT
>NZ_JCABYM010000077.1:0-22292 GCF_059499385.1 Limnoglobus sp.
GGGCCCCCCCGCGCCGGGGGGGGGGGGGGGGTTGTGGGTTGTGGTTGTTGTTGGGCGCCCCCGGGGGGGGGGGGGGTGTGGGGGGGGGGGCCCCCCGAGCGGGGCCGGTAGCTGCGGACTCCCCCCGGTGGTTGCACCCGCCGACCCCCCTCCCCGGCCCTCCCCCCCAAGGGGGGAGGGTGAAAGACGGTCGCCACCCGCGACGCCCACGTCCACTGTCAACGCAGTGTCACCCGCGTGGCGGTTCATCTGCTTCGCCAGCGGCGCGAGCAACTCCCGCTCCATCGCCCGCTTCAGCGGCCGCGCGCCGTACCGCGGGTCGAACCCGACGGCCGCCAGGTGGTCGAGCAGCCCGTCGCCGGTCGTCACGGCCGCGTCGCGGAACCGCACGCCGTCCCGCCGCAGCACCTTCTGCCACTCGCGGTCCGCAATCGCACGAATCACGTCCGCCGGCAGCGAGCCGAACGGCACGACGCGGTCGAGTCGGTTGAACATCTCCGGCCGCAGGAACTTCTCGACCGCCTTCGTGAAGTGCGCCTTCGCGTCGGCGACCGTCGGCGTGCCGGACGCGAACCCCGGCGTGCCGCTGCGGAACGACTCCGCGCCGAGGTTCGACGTGAGGATCACGACCGTGTTCCGGAAGTCCGCCAGCCGCCCGCCCGCGTCCGTCAGCCGGGCCTCGCCGAGGGCCTGCAACAGCAGGTCGAACGCGCTCGCGTGGGCCTTCTCGACTTCGTCCAAAAGAAGGACGCAGAACGGCTGCTCGCGGACCTTCGCGGTCAGCAGTCCTTCCGTGCCGAACCCCGTGCCGACGAGCCGGCGGACGGAAATCGGGTCGGCGTACTCGCTCATGTCGAACCGGGTCAGCCGGTCGCGGGAGCCGAACAGGTACTCGGCGACTGCCTTCGCCAGCTCCGTCTTCCCGACGCCGGTGGGGCCGATGAACAGCAAGGACGCGATCGGCCGGTTGGCGCGGGTCAGCCCGGCCTTGATCGTGGCGAGCAGGTCCACGACGATGCCAACCGCCTCCGGCTGGCCGACGACGCGGCTGGAAAACCAGTCGTGCGTCGCCGTCAGGTCCAGCGCCTCGTCCGGGTCGATGATCTCCCGCGGCAGCCCCGTCTCGCGGGTGAACCCGGCGTACACGTCGAGTTCAGAAACGGGCGTGCCGCGCTCGCCGTCGCGGACGAGGTTGTGCAGGAACCGCAGCGGCCGGCCGGGGTACGCCGAGTACGTGGCGTACCGCCGGTGCAGCCGGTCGATGGCCGCGAGCGCGGGGGACGTGGGTTCGCGCCGCCGGTGGTCGGCGGCGAACGCGGCGAGGATTCTCTTCCCCTTCTCCGCGTCCGGCTCCTCGACGGTGACGTGCCGGAAGGCGTCCGGCAGTTGCGGGTTCTCCTTCTCGATGAGCGGCAGCTGCTCCGACGTGCATTCGGCGACGCAGAGCAACTCGCCGCGGGCGATGGCGGGGCGGAGGAACGTGGCGATGCCGGTCGGGTTGAACTCGCTCTTGCCCACGTCCATGAGTTCGGCGAGCGACCCGACGTGGACGACGGCCCGCCGCTTGACCGCGTCCTTCACCAGGTCCTGGCACCGCTTCTCCCACATGCCGAACCCGCACTGCCCGGCGACGATGCGGGAGCCGGACGTTTGGAAGAACGGCGCGGCCGCGAGGTTGAGAGTAGCCTTGCGGCGGACGAGTTCGCGGAGCACGGCCGTCTTCCCGACGCCGCTCGGCCCGACGAGCAGGACGCTCTGCGGCGGCTTCGCCGTGAGCGCGTCCGCGACCTGCTTCACGGCGTCGTCCACCTCGTAGGCGGCCGCGAGCTGTTCCGGGACGAGAAGCGTGCCGACTTGCTGGAGGGCGGTCTTCTTTTCTTCCTCGTCGTCGTCCTCGGCGCGGACGGCGCGTTCTTTGAGGGACCGCAGCTTCACCGGCACGTCGATCCACTCGACGCGGAACGCGGTCGTCGTTTGCAGGGCGCTCAGGTTCTTGAGGTTGGCGGAAGCGTTCAGCCGCCGGAGGGCGCTGAGCGTCTCGCGGCGCAGCACGGCGTCGAGATCGTCTTTCAATGTCGCGATGACCTCGATACCGACGGCCGGGACGCGGGCGAGGGCGTAGCCCTCGTGCTCCCACACGGCGGCGTGGAACGTCAACTCGACCGGCTCGCGCCAGCTTTCGTTTTGCCGCGGTGGGTCGAGTGTGAGGGTGAAGGCGTGTTCGCGGGCGGTCGTGGCCCGGCGGCGGCGGATGAGTTCGTCCGTCGGCCGGTCGGCGAGGAATTTCTGGATGGCCTTCGTCGTGGCGGCGACGGCCGTTTCCCGCGTGGCCGCGAGCCGCGCGAGTTCCGGGACGAACAGCGGCTCCGTGAGGATCGCGGCCGGGGCGACCTTCCGGTGCAACAGGCCGATGGGGAAGACGAAGTCGGAGGGCATCGTGAACCTTCGACACGGCGAGCGTCGGGGCGTAAGCCCGACGTGGCTGTGCGGCCGGAAAATGGGGCGCGCGTCGGTAAAGCGACGTTTCTGGGCGCGGGAAGCCACGTCGGGCTTACGCCCCGACGCTCGCCGAAGAGACGCCCTTCGCTTCCGCCGGGTTCACCTCCGCGGTTCCACGCCCAGCAGATGCCGCACGAAGAAGTCCATCCGCCGGCGG
This sequence comes from Limnoglobus sp., assembly GCF_059499385.1. Lineage (NCBI taxonomy): Bacteria > Pseudomonadati > Planctomycetota > Planctomycetia > Gemmatales > Gemmataceae > Limnoglobus > Limnoglobus sp. Next base: position 2,657 of record NZ_JCABYM010000077.1, read on the forward strand.
TTCGCGTACGGCGACTCGGCCGCGCCGTGGTTCGTGCCGGTCATCACCACCAGGTCGAAGTCCTTGTCCGCCTTCTCCAGCGCGTTCACCACCTGCATCGTGCTCGCCGGGTCCACGTTCGTGTCCATCTCGCCGACGACGAGCATCAGCTTCCCCTTCAGTTTGTGCGCGTTCGTCGTGTTCGACTGCTCGACGTAGTGCGGGCCGACGGGCCAGCCCATCCACAGCTCGTTCCACCAGACCTTGTCCATCCGGTTGTCGTGGCAGCCGCAGTCGGCCACGCCAACGGTATAAAACTCCGGGTGCGCCAGCATCCCGCAGAGCGTGTTCTGCCCGCCGGCCGACCCGCCGTAGATGCCGACGCCTTTCGCGATGTCCATCTCCGGGAACTTCGCGGCCGCGGCCTTGATCCACGCGATCCGGTCCGGGAACCCGCCGTCGCCGAGGTTCTTCCAGCACACGTCGTGGAACGCCTTCGACCGCCAGCTCGTGCCCATGCCGTCGCACTGCACGACGATGAACCCGAGTTCCGCCATCTCCTGTCGGCGGAAGTGCGGCTGGAACCGCTTCGGCACATGATGGTCGTGCGGTCCGGCGTAGATGTACTCGATGACCGGGTACCGCTTCTTCGGGTCGAAGTTCGACGGCCGCAGGATGAGGCCGTGGATGTCGGTCGTGCCGTCGCGGCCCTTCGCGACGAACCGCTCCGGCGGCTGCCACCCGCGATTCTTCAGCTCCGTCGCGTCGGCGGCCGCGACCTGTAGCACCTTCGAGCCGTCGGCCTTGCGGAGGACGTGGACCGGCGGCGAATCGACGCGGGACCAACTGTCGAGGAAGAATTTCCCGTTCGGCGACCACTGGACGGCGTGCGTGCCGTCGCCGTCGGTGAGTTTCTTGAACCCGCTGCCGTCAAAATTGATCCGCGCCGCGTGGACGTGGTACGGGTCTTCCTTCGCGTCGTGGCCGACCATGCGGAACACGATCTCGCGCTTCTCGGCGTCCACGCGGTCCACGCCGCGGACGTTCCACTCGCCGCTGGTGATCGCGTTCTTCACGCCGCCGGTCGCCGCGTCGATCAGGTGGAGGTGGTTCCACCCGTTGCGTTCGCTCATCCAGATCAGCTCGTTCGTCTTGTCGAGGTAGTTCAGGTACAGCTTCCCCGCGTAGTCGAAGAACGTCTTGCACTCCTCGTAGACGATCGCCGTCGCCTTGCCCGTTTCGGCGTCGATCGCGACGACCCGCAGGACCGTGTGGCCGCGCTGGTTGTACAGGAACAGGAACCGCTTGCCGTCCGGCGTCCAGTGCTCGTAGCTGATGTCCCACGGGTTCGGGAACAGCGCGTCGCTGACCGGAATCTCCTTCCGCGCCGTCACGTCGAACAGGTGCGGCTTCGGCTGCGGGATCGGGTCGCCGGGCTTCAGGTACGGCACGGTCGTCGTCTTCGGCTGGAGCTGGTCCCGCGGCGACGACTCCACGTAAGTCACCACGCGGTCGCCGCCTTTCGTCCGCCGCATGGCGACGAGCTTCTTCGAGTCCGGCGACCAGTAGACGCTGGTGTAGCCGTCGTCGGCCGTGCCCTCGAACGAGAGCGGGAACTCCTTGCGGTCGCCGCCGGTCTCGCGGAGCCAGACGTTGAAGTTCCGCACGAACGCGGCGAACTTCCCGTCCGGCGAGCGGGTGCTGTTCTCCTCGGCCGGCGGCCGCCCGCGGCGCGGCCCGAACCGCGGCGGCGGTGGCGGCGAAGCCGCGCGGCGCTCCTCCGTCAGCGTGTGCTTCTCGGCGTCGTACTTCCAGGTCTTCTCCGCCGACGTGAACGTGACGACCCCGCCGTCGAGCCGGATGTCATCGAACGGCAGCTTCTCCGCATCGACCTTGCGGCCGGTCTCCTTCGCCAGCAGCTCCGCGAGCTTGGCGTGGTCGAACGCCGGTTCCTTCGTCGCCTTCTCGGCCTCGACGAGCAGGAACGCCTTCTTCCCGCCGCCGAGGTCGTCACGGAACCAGAACCGGCCGCCGCCGAGCCAGTTCGCCTGCACCGTCAGGTGCGGCACGGCGTCGGCGTACTTGTCCCGCAGGCCGAGGGCGCGCTTGTAGTCGTCGGCCGTGCCCTGCGCAACGGCGAGCGACGGGAGGAGGAGAACGAGCAGGAGTGCGCGATGCATGGGATGGGCCGAGGTGTGGGGAAAACAATGGCCCGCAGATGACGCGGACTTCGACGCAGATGAAAACCGGATAAGACCGAATCCAATCTCGGTTTTGATCCTCTTCATCTGCGCCGAAGTCCGCGTCATCTGCGGGCCATTCTTAATTACTTCTTCTTCGCCGGCTTCTTCGCGGGCGCTTTCTTCTCGACGGCGGCGGGCTTCTTCGCGGCGGCCTTCTTCTTGCCGAAGATCGCGGCGTACCCGTCGGCGTACTTCTTGTTCTCGGACATGCCGATGCGGACGATGCTCATGATGAAACCTCGGTGGGGTGGCGGATGCCGTCAATGTAAGTCGCGGCCGGCGAATTGTCACGCGGGCCGGCCGCACGCGAACCGGAACAGAATCTCGACCGCCCGGTCCAACTGGTCCAGCTCGATCCACTCGTCCTTCGTGTGCGCCTGCGCGATGTCGCCGGGGCCGAACACCACGGCCGGGATCGCCGGCGAGATCGTGGACGCGTCCGTGCCGAACGGGACGGCCAACTTCTCGTGCGGCCCGATGGCGGCGGCCAGCTTCAGCAGGTGCGGGTGGTCGTCCGCGACCGGCGACAGCGCGGCGCACGCCAGCGTCGGCGTCGTGTGAATCGGGAAGCCGAGGTTCTGCGCGGCGAGGTGGTTCGATAGGTCGTCGATGGCCGCCTGCGCGACCTCGCCGGGGAGCAGCCGCCGGTCGATCTGGATGGCGCACTTGTCGGGCACTGTGTTCGGCGACACGCCGCCGGCGATCATGCCGACGCTCAGCGTCGGCGGGCCGAGTTGCGGGTGCGACCACGACGCTTGCAACTTCGTGGCGTATTCCTCGATGGCCGTCAGCACCTTCGCCATGCGGTAGACGGCGCTGACGCCCTGGTCCGGCCGCGAGCTGTGGCACGCCCGTCCCGTCGTGTCGAGCTGCCACCGGACGACGCCCTTGTGCGTCGTCACCACGTTGAGCAGTGTCGGCTCCGCGACGACGGCGAAGTCCGCGGACAGGCCGGCCTTCATCAGCTCCAGCACGCCGAGGAACGTGTGCTCCTCGTCCACGGTGAACGCGAGCGTCACGTTCGCCGAACCCACGGGCTTCTCGCGAACGAGTCGGGCGAAGGCAGTGAACATGCACGCGATGCCGGCCTTCACGTCGCACGCGCCGCGGCCGTAGAGCTTGCCGTCGCGGACGGCGGCGGCGAACGGCTCGACCGTCATGCCGTCCACGGGAACCGTGTCCTGGTGCGCCTCCCACAGGTACGTGGTCGGCGAGCCGGAGCGGTAGAACGCGATCAGGTTGTCCCGCCCAGGTGCGACCGGCTGCCGCCGACACTCGACGCCGAGCGCCTTGAGTTGGTCTTCGAGGAACCCGGTGACGCGGCCCTCGTGCGCGAGGTCGGCGGGGATGTCGGTCCGCCCCATCGGGTTGACGGACGGGCGGCGGACGAGGTTTTGGAGAAGTTCGGTCGCCGTCATGAATCTCGTCCCCGGATGCCGGAAACCGGCCGCACGCGGTAATCGTACCCGTTCGGCAATCCGATCGCCTTGGGGAGTTGGGGGTGATGTGCTATATGTATGAAACCTAACACTTACTTTTGGGTTCGCCCCTATGCCGCCAGCACGAAAATCGCGCCGCCCGCAACTCCGCGTTGAATCCCTGGAAGCCCGCGACGTTCCCGCGAACCCGACGACGCTCGGCGGGCCGGTCGCGCTCGGCGGGGCACAGAGCACCTGGGACTTCTCGGACGGCGGCACGTTCACCCCGTCCCCGGTGTTCGCGGACGTGGACGGCCTCCCCGGCGAGGAGCTGATCGCCGTCACCGGCGACCGCGACGTGGCGGCGTACCGGTACAGCGGGTCGGACGCGAACCCGGCGACTCTCCTGCGGACCTACGACACCGGGGCGAACGCGCCCGAGATTCACTCCACGCCGCTGGTCGTGAACATGCCCGGCGTGGGCAAGGTGGTCGTCGCCGCCGGGTTCGACGGCCGGGTGTTCGCGTGGAACGCCGCCACCGGCGGGCTGCTCCCCGGCTGGCCGACGACCGTGGACGTGCCGGACAACCTGTACCCGCAGGCGACGCTGCGGAACAGCGTCCTCGGGCCGCTCGCCGCCGGCGACCTGACCGGGGACGGCGTGCCGGAGATCGTCGTCACGTCGTTCAACCACCACGTCACGGCGTTCTCGCCCAACGGGTCGGTCCTGTGGCGGTTCACGAACGACGACTCCGTCCTGTCCGGGGCGGTCGTCGCGGACATCGACCGGGACGGCAGCAACGACGTGGTGTTCGGCGGGGACGCCACCCAGAACGACTTCTACGACGCCGGCGGCCACCTCACCGCCCTCGGCAGCACCGGCCGCCGGAAGTGGGTGAAGTACGTCCCGCAGATCGTCCAGTCGTCGCCCGTGCTCGCGGACATCGACGCCAACGGGACGCTCGAAGTCTTCGTCGGGACCGGGATCAACTTCACGAACACGAACGGGGCGGCGTTCCCCGGCAATGCCGTGTACGGCGTCGATTCCCGCGGCAACGACCTGCCCGGCTGGCCCTACGTGACCGGCCCCGGCAGCACCGACTTCCGCACCCCGTCCCCGCCGGCCGTCGCGGACGTGAACAACGACGGCACGCCGGAAATCCTGATCGGCGACTTCTCCGGCCGCCTCCACGCGATCCGGCCGAACGGGACCGCCCTCTGGGTGACGCAGGCGTTCAGCGCCCCGCTGTTCGCCGCCCCGGTCGTCCTCGACGTCGACAGCGACAACGACCTGGACGTGGTCGCGTTGTCCAACAACAACGTCCGGGCGTTCGACGCGGCGACCGGCAAGGCCGTGTGGACCACGTTCGCGGACGACGGCACGCAGCGGTTCTACCTCAACTCGCCGGCCGTCGGCCAGTTCAAGGGGAACGGGACGACGCAGTTGGGCCTGCTAGCGAACGGGTCGAGCGTGAACGGCCAGCCGCGGTCGCCGAGCTTCATCCGGCTGTTCAACGTGGACCCGTCGTCGAAGGCCCCGGAGTGGACGGCCGCCCGCGGGGACGCGGCGGGCAACGCCGTCCGCCGCCCGCCGGCGTTCGTGGACGGCTACCTGACGAAGCTGGCGTCGTACCTCGGCCGGACCGGCCCGGCGGTGGCGGCGCTGGTCAACGACTGGCGGGCCGCGTTCCGCACGTCCCCGAACCTGTTCGCGACCACCGCCAACATCGTCGTCTCGATCGAGGGCCGGACGAACGAGATCCAGGGCTGGTACCAACGAAACCTGAACCGGTCCGCCGAGCCGGGCGGCGTCAACACGTGGCTCGGGTTCCTGGCCGCCGGGAACACGTTCGCCCGCGGGGAGGCGCAGATCCTCGGGTCGCAGGAGGCGTTCAACCTGTCCGGCCCGAACGGCCCGGCTAGCGCCACCAACCAGACGTGGGTGAGCTACCTCTACCAGAAGCTGCTCGGCCGGCTGCCGCAGGGCGGCGAGGACGCCGGGTGGGTGAACGCGCTGAACACCGGCGCGCTGACCCGGCCGGCCATCGCGCTGGGGTTCCTGTCGTCCCCGGAGAAGACGGAGGCCCGCGTCCGCGGGTGGTACGTCCAGTTCCAGATCGGCGGCACGACAACCCCGCCGCCGGCGACCCTCCAGGCCGCGGGCTGGGACCTCCGCCGCGGCGTGACGGAGGAGACCGTCCTGTTGCAACTCCTCACCAGCGGCCTCCAGGGGGCCGGGAGCGACTACACCGACCTGCAGGTCGAGGGGGCGTGGCTGAAGGCGGTCTACCGGGACGTGCTGAAGCGGGAGGCGAGCCAGGCCGACCTCGTGTTCTGGCTGCGGAACATGGAGGCCGGGGTTACGATGCAGCAGGTGGCGTACAGCGTCGTTCAGTCGGCCGAGCGGTACGACCGGCTGGTGAAGGACTACTTCCGCCGTTACCTGCACCGGGCCGCGGACCCGTCGAGCCAGTCGATCGCCGGGTTCGTGAACCAGCTGGTCAACGGCGTCCGCCGGGAGACGGTGATCGCGTCCCTGCTCGCGTCGGAGGAGTACTTCAACTTCGTGGGCCGGACGCGGGCCGGGTTCGTGAACACGATCTGGGCGGACGTGCTCGGCCCCGGCCGGACGCCGGACCCGACGTCGTTCAACTTCTGGTCGAACCAGGCGAACGTGCGGACCGAGCTGCCGCCGGTCCTGCTGCGGTCCGACGAGTACTACTTCAACACGATCCGCAACGACTGGCTGTTCCCGTACGTGAACCGGTACGCGTACACCCCGCCGAACCAGTCGGCGACGGCGTTCAACCCGACCGGCGACCCCTACGGCCCGCTCCGGGGGATCATCAACTCGCTCCAGAACGGGGCGACGCAGAGCGACGCCGAGGTGAGCATCCTGACCAGCGGCGAGTACGTCGCGAAGGCCCGGACGCAGGCGTTCTGGGCCGGCAAGCGGTGGAAGACCGCGCCGGCGTGACCGGCGGCCGTCACAACACAACGTCCTCCACCGCTTGCAGCGGCCGCACGGCGGCGACGGCCTCGGCGGCCGCGAGCGGGTCGAAGTCCGACAGGTTGCCGAACGACAGCCGGGTCAGCTCCGCCACGCGCGTAATCGGGACCTGGTACGTCCGGAACCGGCCGAACTGGAACGCCGGGGCCTCGAAGTCGTCCTCCAGGTGCTTCTGCGTCAGCACGTAGGCCGTGGCCGACAGGTCGCCGTCCCGCTTCACCATCGCCACCACCTTCCAGTACTCGAGCGGGACGCGGACGCCGCGGTACACCGGGTCCGCGGCCGCCAGCACCGGGCCGGTGAACACGGACACCTTCATGTTCCGCCGGTCGGCGTTCGTCAGGATGTAGTCCTCCAGGTCGTTCCACGTCCGCTGGTTCAGGTCGGCGTGCTGCGGGCAGGCGTTCGTGTAGAAGAACGTGTCGTCGTTCGCCGCCCGTGCCGCGGCCGGCGGCCCCCAGACCGGGTCGAGCCGCCGGACCATGTGCCCGCGGTCCAGGTTGTTGTTCCGGTACAGCTCGTTGCCGCACTGCGCCGCGGCCGGGATGCGGGGGTCGAGGAACCAGGCGTCCGCCCGCCGCAGGTTGACCGACTGGTTGCCGTCGATGTTCACCGCCGTGAAGTAGCACAGCCGCCGGGACTGGCACATCACGACCGAGAAGTGCGTGTACGGCAGGACGAAGTCCGACCGGCCCGGCACGGGGACGGCGTCTTCCTCCTGCGCGGCCGACAGGTTCGGCAGCCGGACGCGGCGGCCGGTCCCCAGGAAGTCCGGCCGGTAGCCCTCCCGCCCGGCCAGGCTCGCGGCCGTCGGGGCCTCGACCCCGCCGGGGACGACGACCGCCGGCCGGCCGGCCGGCAGCCGCTCCAGGATGCCGCGGACGACCTCGGCCCGGACCGCGTAGTTGCCGGTGAGGAACCGGCCGCCGAAGTGCAGCCCGACGGCCGCCCCGGTCGGCACGTCCAGCACCGCCGACCCGGAGTTCCCGCCGAGCGTCGAGCAGTCGTGCTGGAGCGTCGCCGGGTCGGTGGACGGGATCAGGTAGCCGGGGGCGAGCCGCTTCACGTCGTAGATGTCGCGGAACACGTTCCGCATCGCGTCCTCGCCGTTCCGCGAGTCCCACGCCGGGTAGCCGACGACGGCGACCGGGTCGGCCGCCCGCCGGCCGGCCGCCAACCGGACCGGCGGCGGCAGCTCGGCCCCCTCGGCCAACTCCAGCACGGCCACGTCCGGCTGCCCCGCCCCGTCCGGGGCGACGTACAGGATGCGGGCGACCGCCACCTCGCGGGCTTCGCCGACCTGGTACTCCTCGCGGAAGTCGATCCGGGCGGCCATCGCCCCGCCGAGCGGGCTGGGGCGGAACGCGAACCCCTGCCCCTGCTGGCGGGCGAACAGGGCCGCGACGTGCCGGTTGGTGACGATCAGCCGGTCGCCGACGACCCACCCGGTCCCGACCCAGTCGTAGGTCTCGTGCCCCGTCAGCTCGATCCGGCCGACCGACCGGAGGGCCGCCTCCAGCCCGCGGCGGTGCGGGGTCAGCCGCGACTGCCAGTATTCCAGCTCCGGGTCCTCGAACGTGTCGTCGCGGACCAACAGCGACGGCCGGCCGTCGAGCAGGACGATCGCCTCGGCGTAAGCCTGGGCCGTCGGGTCGGCCACCGCGGTTTCGTCGTCCACGGTCCGGAACTCGGTGAGGGACAGCGCGACCTCGTTCGCGTCGAGGATCGGCCGGTGGGCCGTCAGCGTCTTCTTCGCCCGGTCCCGGATTTCGGCCATCAGGTCGGCGTCGGCGGCGACGGCCGCGAACGCGCGAGAAACGGGTTTCATGTGCGGTACTCGGTGGGGAACGACGGCGGCCGGTCGAACGACCGGCCGCCGCGGGATGGTCCACCGAACGGCTACTGGGGGCCGTCCGGCGGGATTTGGAAGTCGGCGTCCGGCTCGACGGCGGCCACGCCGGTCAGCCCGCCGAGCGTGCCGACGGCTTGGTCGTCCACCGACCCGGTGATGATGCCGGTGGTGGACAGGATTTGGTCCACCGTCACGCCGGCGGCGGCCAGCCGGCCGGCGACGGCGTCCATGTCCGCCCGCGCCGCCGGGGCCACGGTAATCACGATCCGCATGGCGAGTCTCCTCCGGGAAGCGGCCCGCCGCGCGACGGGCGCGCGGCGGGCGGCGGGGTCACTGCGGGGCCTGGGTCAGCCCGGCCCCGGCGTCGATCACCGGGATGGCGACCGGCCGGGCGGCGCGGGTCAGCACGTTCCACAGGGCGGCCCCGCGTGCCCCGCGGGCCTGCGCCCACAGGGCGGCGATCCCGGCCACGTGCGGCGTCGCCATGCTCGTCCCGGAGATCGCGTGGTAGCGGGCCGGCCACGGCGGCGTCCGCGGGCGGCCGGGCGGCAGCGCCGGCGTCGGCACGGACGAGAACACCCCGACCCCCGGCCCGACCAGGTCCACCTTCCCGCCGGTCACCGGGTTGCTCCGGGTCGAGAACGCGGCCAGCCGCAGGTTGCTATCGACCGCCCCGACGGCCAGGATGGACGGGCTGTTGGCCGGCTGCCCGACGAGGCCCGGCGGGTTCGGCACTTGCTGCCGGTGGTTCCCGGCGGCCGCCACGATCAGGCAGCCGCGGTCCAGCGCCCGCCGGCCGACCGTCTCGTAGGCCGTCGAGACGGTCGAGAGCGTGTTCCCCAGCGACATCGAGATGACCGGGCACCGCTGGTTGATGGCCCACTCCATCCCGGCGAGGATCCACGCCCCGTTCCCGGACCCGCCGTTGCTGAGCACCTTGCCGACGTAGATCTCGCACCCGTAGGCGACGCCGTACCGCCGCGCCCCGCCGGGGACGACCCGCGGCCCGCACGCCGTCCCGATGCAGTGCGTCCCGTGCCCGTGCCCGTCCTGGGGCGACTCGCCGGGCACGAACGACTGGCGGACGACCCGCCGGCCGACGAAGTCCGGGTGGTCGAGGTCGAACCCGGTGTCGAGGACGGCCACCCGGATGCCCTGGCCGGAGTACCGGGACGTGGGGACGCGGCACGCCTGCAACCCCCAACTGAACTGGGCCGTGTCCGCGAACGCGGCCGCCGCGTCGCCGTTCAGCTCCGCCCGCGGGCCGCCGTACATCTCGGTGAACAGGTTGTCCACGGCCGCCTTGTACCCGCGGAGGTAGTCCGCCTCCGGGGCGGCCGTCTCCGTCGCGTAGAAGATCGGCTCCGGCTCGACGGCCACGATGCGGCCGTCGCCGGACGCCGCGGCCGTCACCGCCTCTGGCCCGCCGTCGCCGGGGACCACGGCGATGCCGAGGTCGGAGAACACGACGGCCTCCGCCGCGTCCGCCTCGGCCATGTCCATCGCGTTCTCCTCGTAGTCGTCGGAGACGGCCACGTTCGTGCAGCCGGTCAGCGCCTTGACGGCGGCGACGGCTTCCGCCGGCTTGCCGACGCAGTCGTCCGCGAGGACGACGAGCAGCCGCCCGGTCGTCTCCGGGCCGGCGGCCGCGGCGGGTGGGGAGTTGACGTCGTCGCGGGTCGCCTTCTTACGTGCCATGGTGGGTTCCTCAGGAGTCCGTGGGGCGAGGGGAAGGGGCCCGCACCCCGCGGCCCTTCCGCCCACGGAGCGACGCCGGCCGCCGGGTCGGTCCGAGGAATCTGATTTTTTCCTGTCTGACGGCCGGGCCGATGGGGTAACATGGCGGTCTCACCTCCATCCGAATCGGAGTGCCCCGCATGGTTGCCCCGCCGGACCCGGTCCAGGCCTGGCTCGACCGCCACGCGGCCGGCGACCGCCCGCCGGTGGACGACCTGTGCCGGCTGTGCGAGGCCCGCGCCCGCCGCCTCGTCCGCCCGCGGCTGCGGACGTTCCCGCTCGTCGTGCAGGACTCCCAAACGACCGAGGTGGTGAACGAGACGCTCTGCCGGCTGCTCCGCGCGCTCGGCCAGGACGTGCGGCCGCGGACGGTCCTCGACCTGGAGCGGTTCCTCGCCGGCATCGTCCGCCGGGTGCTGCTCGACCTGCACAAGGCGATCCAGCGGCGGCGGAACCGGGTCGGCGGCCTGGGCGACGACCCCGTCCCGGACCCGGACGACGACGACCCGGTGGACACCGACCAGATGGTCGCGTTCCACGAGTACGTCGAGGCCCTACCGGCGGACGAGCAGGCGCTGTTCGACGTGTTCTACTACCAGGGGAAGACGCGGGACGAGGCGGCGGCGCTGCTCGGCCTGCCGCCGTCCACCGCGTCCGCGAAGTGGGTCAAGGCGCGGGCCGCCCTCGGCCGGCGGCTCGGCCGCGACGTGACCGGATGACGGGTACTGGGTACTGGGTACCGAGTATCCAGTACCCAGTACCCAGTACCGAGTTCCCCGTCCACCCGCGGCCGAATTCGACCGAAATCGTCGGCGGGTCGGGCCGGCCGGCCGCCGGGCGTCGCTTTAGGGGTGAGCCATGTTCTCCACCGACGCCACCAACGATCTGGCCTTCGACCTCGTCGCCCGCTGGGAGGACGAAGTCGCGCGGGGCAACCGCGTCCCGCTGGAGGAGGTCTGCGCCGACCACCCGGAACTGCTGCCGGCCGTCCGCGAGATCGTCCGCCGGCTGGCGGCCGCCGCCGCCCTGTTCCCGTCCGGGTCGGGCCGCGACCCCGCCGCCCACGAAGACCGCTGCCCACCGGGGTGGGCGAAGGTCGGGCACGGGGCGTCGAGCGTCGTCTACCGCGGGGAGGACGCGACGTTCGGCACGACGGTCGCGTACAAGGTGCTGAACGCCGCCGACCGGCTGCCGTCCGTGGCCGACGTGGTCCGGCAGATGAAGCGGTTCGAGCAGGAGGCCCGCATCCTCGCGCAGCTCAAGCACGACGGGATCGTCCGCATCTTCAAGACGTTCACCTACGGCGGCCGGCCGGTGCTGGAGATGGAGTACCTGCCCGGCGGCAGCCTGCTGGCGCACCTGGCCGCCGTCCGCGCGCGGGGGCCGGCCGGCGTCGCCCGGTTCCTGGAGCGGGTGGCGCGGGCCGTCGGGTTCGCCCACGAGCACAACATCGTCCACCGCGACCTGAAGCCGAGCAACATCCTGCTGGACGCGGCCGGCCGGCCGTGCGTGTCCGACTTCGGCGTGGCGAAGCTGATCCAGGGCGTGGACGCCCCGGCCCCGGACCCGGCGGCGGACACGGACCCGGACGGCAGCGGGCTGACGGCCCTCGGCCGCCAGCCGGGGACGCGGGCGTACATGGCCCCGGAGCAGTTCGACCCGACGGTCGGCCCGATCACCCCGGCGACGGACGTGTGGGCGCTGGGCGTCATCCTGTACGAGTTGGTGAACGGGACGCGGCCGTTCGCGGCCGGGAGTCCGAACGAGTGGGCGGAGGTCGTCTGCCGCGGGCCGCTGCCGCGGCCGTTGTGGGCGGCGTGGCGGTCGAACCGGCGGCTCGAAGCGATCGCGCTTCGCTGCCTGTCGCGGGACCCGGCGAAGCGGTACCGGTCGGCCGCGGAACTGGCCGACGCGCTGGCCCGCGCCGCCCGCCCGCGGTGGCCGGCGGCGGCCGTCGCCGCCGGCGTCCTGCTCGCCGTGACGGCGGCCGGGATCGCCGCGCTCACGCCGCGGCCGCCCGAGGCGCAGCCGGTCGGCGCGTCGGAGCCGGCCCACGCGGCGCTCGACCGGGAGGCCCGCGAGGCGTACCGGGAGTGCGAGGCCGGGAAGGTGGCGAAGGGCGTCCAGGCGTTCGAGGCATTGTTGGCCCGCGTGCCGGCCGACGCCCCGGACCTGCGGGCCGCGGTTCGGGCGAACATCTCCCTGTGGTCGGCCACCCTGGCCGCGGCGGACGGGTCGTACCGGCACGCCGAGCCGATCACGGCCGGGGCCGTCAGCCGGGACGGGCGACGGCTCGTCGTCGGCGACGAGCGGGGCGGGGTCGTCGTGTGGGACGCGGCCGCCGGTAAGGTGGTGAAGCGGCTCGCCGGCCACGCCGGGCAGGTGACCGCCGCCGCGATCAGCCCGGACGGGAAGTTCGCGGCGACCGGCGGCGAGGACGGCGGAGTCCGGGTCTGGTCGCTGGACGGCGACGCGACCGCCCCGACCGCCGAGGCCGCGGTGAAGCACTGGGTGTTCGCCCTCGCGTTCGCGGCGGACGGCCGGGCGGTCGCCGTCGGGGTGCGGCCGGTCGAGCAGTCCGGCGTCGGGTTCTGGGACCTCCGCACCGGCGGGTACGCCGGCCCGACCGCGTGGGCGGCGAAGTCCTTCGCGTCCCGGTTCTTCGTCGATCCCGATTCCCGCACCCTGGTGCTGCCCGTCGGGAACGGGTCGGCCGAGGTGTGGGACCTCGACCGCCGGGCGCGCCGCGGCCGGCTGGACTCCCGGCCGGGGGCGTCGATCCGGTCCGTCGCGTTCGGCCGCGACGGCCGGACGATCGCGACCGGCGGGGACGCCCTGCAGCTGTGGGACGCGGCGACCGGCACGCTGATTTCCGAGGAGTGCGCGGAGCCGGGGCTGGAGGTGATCGGGTTCGCGCCGGCCGGGGCGGTCGCCGTCCAGGTGAACCGGGAGTACCGGCTCTGGCAGCCGAACGCGGGCTGCTTCGACCCGCTCGCCCTCCCGCGGCCGAGGTACCCGGAATACTGGCTGCCGACCGCCGAGCACCTGTTCGCCGTCGAGGACCGGTACACCGTGGTCCGCCTCCGGTGGCCCACGGGCGGCCCCCAGGCCCTGCCCCTGCCGCGGGCCGCGATGGTCATCGGGGCGGTCGGCGACCACGGCGGCACGCGGGTCGCCGTCGTCACCGCGAAGGACCAGTCCAACGCGAAGGAAGCGGCGGGCACGGCCGCCGGCATCGACGTGTGGGAGCCGCGGACCGGCCGCCGGGTCGGGCCGCCGATCCGACCCAAGAACCAGCCCCTGTTCGCGGCCCAGTTCGGCCCGGGGGCCGACCGGCTGGCGTTCTACGCCGGCCAACCCCCCGGCCCCCACCGGGTTCAACTGCTCGACCCGACGACCGGCGATCCTGTCGGCGAACTGCACGGGACGCGGGGGACGGTGTATTGCCTCCCGTACCTTCACGCGTGCCAACGGTGGCTGACCGCCGGACACGAGCCGGTCGTGCGGGTCTGGGACGACGCGGGCGTGGAACGGGGGCGGGCGGCGTTGCCGGCCGGGGGCTTCCTGCGGTCGGCCGTCGGCCCGGACGGCCGGCTCGTCGTCCTGGGGAACCTGGCGGGGGACGTGGCGTGCGTGACCGTTTCGCCCGCGGCCCCGGAACTGGCCGTGCGGCCGCTCCGCCCGCGGATCGGCGGGTGCGAGCAAGTCGGCGTCTCGGCCGACGGCGCGACGGTCCTGGCCCTCGGGCGGGACGGGCAGCTGTGGGCGGCCGACGGCGACGACCTCCGGCCGGTGGCGGTGGCGGGCGATGTCGCGCGGTTCTTCCCGCACCCCGGCGGCCGCGGGTGGGTGACCTGCCACCGCAACGGGGCCGTCCGGTGGTGGGCCGGCCCGGCCGCGGCCCCGGAGCAAGAGTGGGTTCCGGCCGAGGGCGACCAGTGCGTGACCCTCGACCCGGCCGGGGCCGTCCTGGTCACGGCCCGCAGCGACGGGAAGGCCCAGGCGTGGTCGGTCGCGGCGCGGCTGCCGCTCGGGCCGCCGGTGAACCACCAGAAGCCGATGCTCGGCGGCGCGTGGGCGGCGGACGGGCTGTTGGTCTCCCGGAGCACGAAGGCCGTCCGCGTGTGGACGCCCCTCGCCCCGCCCCCGTGAGGTGGTTTCCGATCCATGAAACGACGGGTCGCCAGGAGGCCGCGACCCGCGCGGAGCCGGTTCGGGCGCAACGGGGCGGCGGCGAACGCCGCGGCCGCGACCGCTCGCTCCCCGGACGGTTTTTGTCCCGTTCCCCACTAGCCGAAAGGCGAGGTGCCCCATGTCGAACGCCGAGGCCCCCCCCTCCGACCCGGTTCAGCAGTCCGAGCCGGTCCCGACCCCGACCCCGACCCCGGTCCCGACCCCCGTGCCGACCCCCGTGCCCGACGAGCAGCGGGTGCGGTGCCGCCTCCCGAAGGGCGGCGAGATCGACACCACGCGGGACTTTTGCATCGCGAACGGCGGCCAGGTGATCGCCATCCTCGACGAAACGGAGGAAGAGGACTGACCGGTAGGCCCGGCCCGATTCCCCCTGGAGGGCGGCGGGAATTGCCCTAAACAACCCCGGCGGGCGCGACGGCCCGCCGGGAGGGTTCGTCATGCGCGCCGTCCGGATCGGCAACGGGTGCGGGTTCTGGGGCGACAGCCCGGACGCCCCGGTGCGGCTCGCCGCCGGCGGGCGGCTCGATTACCTCACGCTCGAGTACCTCGCCGAACTCACCATGTCCATCCTCGCGCTGCAGAAGCAGCGCGACCCGGCCGCCGGGTTCGCCACCGACTTCCTCGACCTGCTCCCCCGGCTCGCGCCAGTCCTTCAACAACAGCCGAAGCTGAAGATCGTTACGAACGCCGGCGGCATGAACCCGCTGGCGTGCGGGAAGAAGGCCGCCGAGCTGCTGCCCGGCCGCCGCGTCGCCGTCGCGTCCGGCGACGACCTGCTGCCCGACCTCGACGAGCTACTCGCCGCCGGGCACGCGCTGGCGAACCTCGACACCGGGGAGCCACTGTCGTCCGTCCGAAGCCGCGTCGTCAGTGCGAACGCTTACCTCGGCTCCACGCCGATCGCGGAGGCGCTGCGGCTCGGGTCGGACGTGGTCGTGACCGGCCGCGTCGCCGACGCCTGCCTGACGGTCGGGCCGCTGCTGCACGAGTTCGGCTGGGCCACCGACGACCTACTCGCGGCCGGGACGGTGGCGGGCCACCTCATCGAGTGCGGGGCGCAGGCGACCGGCGGCCTGTGGATGAACGCCGACGCTTCCACGCGATTGGAAGACGTGGGCTACCCGATCGCGGAGGTGCGGGAGGACGGCACGTTCGACCTGACGAAGCCGGTCGGCAGCGGCGGGGCGGTGAACGTCGAGACGGCGAGCGAGCAACTTCTTTACGAGGTGGGCGATCCGGCCCGGTACGTCACGCCGGACGTGGTGGCCGACTTCACCAGCGTGCAGCTCCGCGAGGGCGGCCCGGACGTGGTGACGGTGAGCGGGTGTCGCGGCCGGCCGGCGACGGACACCTACAAGGTGTCGCTGGCGTACCGCGACGGGTTCACGGCCGCCGGCACGCTGGTGGTCGTCGGCCCGGACGCGCGGGCGAAGGCCCAGCGCAGCGGCGAGGTGATCCTGGCGCGGCTGAAGGCGGCCGGGTTCGAGTACGACCACTCGCTGATCGAGGTGCTGGGCGAGGGGATCGAGGTGACGCTGCGGGTGGCCGTGCGGGACGCGCGGAAGGCGGCGGTCGAGCGATTCACGAAGGAGTTCGCGCCGCTGGTGACGGGCGGGTTCGCCGGGACGACCGGGTACACGACCGGCCGGGCGGCGGTGCGGGAGGTGTTCGCGTACTGGCCGGCGCTGGTGGCGAAGGCCGCCGTGACGCCGCGGGTGGAAATCGTGTAGGCTATACCTACCGAGGAGGCGGAACCATGACCGCGCTGCCAGCCCCACCCAAGTTGTTGACGGTTGCGGAGTACGCGAAGCTCGACCTACCCAACACCGAACTCGTCCGCGGAAAGGTGGTCAAAGTGACGCTACCTGTTCCCTTCCACGGTTGGGTGCGCACCAACGTCGCGGGCATCCTTCGGGACTTCGTCCGCTCGAATCAACTCGGCCGGGTGATGGGGAACGATTCCGGCATCATCACCGAGCGGGACCCGGACACGCTCCGCGGGGCGGACGTGGCGTTCTAAAGCTTCCCGCGCTTGCCACCCGGCCCGTTCACCCGCGACGAGTACCTCGCCGTCGTGCCGGAACTCGTCGTCGAGGTCCGGTCGCCGTCCGACCGCTGGACGCGGGTTTTCGCGAAGGTCACTGAGTACCTAGGCGCAGGTGTGACGGCCGTGTGTGTGGTGGACCCGGCCGGCGAGACGGCCACGGTCTACCGCGACAACCAACCGCCGCAAGCGTTCGCCGCCGACGCGGAGTTGACCCTGCCGGACGTGCTGCCCGGCTTCCGCGTCCGCGTCGCCGAGTTCTGGACCTGAGCCTCTGACTTCCGAAGTCCGGCTTCGACTTCGGAAGTCGATCCCGCGCGGGAACCTGCTCGCATCTCCGGGGCACCCTCGGCCCGCTCGACTTCCGAAGTCGAAGCCGGACTTCGGAAGTCGGCGCGTTGACCCCCGCCCCGGCGGTCGTGTACACTCTTAACACGTCCTTCACTCCTCCCTCCTCTTCCACTCGCGACACTCGCGTCAGGAGCCGTTCATGAACCTGTTCCATCGTCGGGAGTTCCTCAACCGGACCGCCATCCTCTCCGCCGCCGCCGCCGCCGGGACGCCGCTGGCCCGCGGCGAAGTCAAGCGGGCCGACGCCCCCGTCGGGTCGGCCAACGACCGGCTGAAGGTCGCCGTCATCGGCGTCAAGGGCCGCGGCATGAGCCACGTCGGCGGGTTCCTCAGCAAGAGCACGAACTGCGAGATCGTCACCGTCTGCGACTGCGACGAGGCGGTCATCGGCCCGGCCATGAAGAAGATCGCCGAGGCCCAGAAGGCCGAGCCGAAGTTCGAGAAGGACATCCGCAAGGTGATGGAAGACAAGTCGATCGACATCATCTCCATCGCGACGCCCAACCACTGGCACGCGCTCGCCGCCGTGTGGGCGATGCGGGCCGGCAAGGATGTTTACTGCGAGAAGCCGGCCACGCACAACGTCCACGAGGGGCGGCTCATGGTCCAGGCCGCCCGGAAGTACGGCAAGATTTGTCAAGTCGGCACGCAGAGCCGCAGCAACCCCGGCATGCGGGAGGCCATCCGGCACATACACGACGGCAACATCGGCAAGGTGTACCTGGCCTACGGCACGTGCTACAAGCCGCGGAAGTCGATCGGCAAGGTGGACGGCCCGCAGGAGCCGCCGAAGACGATGGACTACGACCTGTGGTGCGGCCCGGCCCGCGTCCTCGCCCCGCACCGCAAGACCGGCAACGGGACCGTCCACTACGACTGGCACTGGACGTGGGAGTACGGCAACGGCGACTTCGGCAACCAGGGCGTCCACGAGGCGGACAAGGCCCGGTGGGGCCTGAACCTGCCCGGCCTGCCGACGAGCGTGGTCAGCATCGGCGGGCGGTTCGGGTACGTCGACGACGGCGAGACGCCGAACACGCAGCTGAACCTGTACGAGTACCCCGGCGCGCACCTCCTGTTCGAGGTCCGCGGGCTGGACACGAAGGACTTCAAGGGGGCGAAGGTCGGCAACATCTGGTTCGGCGACAAGGGGTACGTCGTGTGCCCGAACTACGGCAGCGGCATCGTGTACACGCCGGACGGCCAGAAGGTGAAGGAGTTCAAGGGCGGCAACGACCAGTTCCACTTCGACAACTTCGTGAAGGCCGTGCGGAGCCGCAAGCACACGGACCTGAACTGCGACGTGGAGGAGGGCCACCTGAGCGCCGCCTTGTGCCACTTGGGGAACATCAGCTACCGGCTCGGCACGCCCTGTACGATGGACCAGCCGACGGACGCGTTCACCGGCAGCAAGGACGCGGTGGCGGCGCTCGGCCGGATGAAGGAGCACCTGAAGGACAACAAGGTCGATCTGGCGGCCGCGAAGGGGCTGCTCGGCGTGCAGCTGGCCATCGACGCGAAGGCCGAGAAGTTCGTCGGCAACGCGAAGGCGAACGACATGTTGTTCCGCGAGTACCGCAAGGGGTTCGACATCACCGCGGCGGTGTAACTCTTCTTTGGGCGAAAGCCCCGGCACGATCGTGCCGGGGCTTTTTTCACACCCTTTTCTCACTCCCACCACATCATGCGCACCCTCTTCTTCCTCTTGCTCCTCGCCACACCCGTCGCCGCGGACGACATCCCGCAGCCTGCCCCCACGAAGCCGGACGAGCCGCTCGCGAAGGCGCTGTCGCTCGACAAGGCGGCCGCGTACCTCGACGCCGTCGGCGTCAACTGGACCCGCGACCGGCAGTGCGTGACGTGCCACACGAACCTGCCCTACGTCATGGCCCGGCCGCTCGTGAAGGCGAACGACGCCGGGTGGAAGGAGGTCCGCGCGTTCCTCGAAAACGACGTGGCGTCCTGGAAGACCGGCAAGCCCCGCGGCGACACCTACGTCGTGGCGACGGCGACCGGCCTCGCGTTCCTCGACGCGCACACCACGGGTAAGCTCAGCGATTCGACGAAGACGGCGTTCGCGAAGATGTGGCAGGTGCAGAAGAAGACCGGCGAGTGGAACTGGCTGAAGTGCGACTGGCCGCCGATGGAGCACGACGACTACTACGGCGCGACGCTCGCGGCCGTCGCTGTCGGCACGGCCCCCGGCGACTACGCGAAGTCCGCCGACGCGAAGGCCGGGCTGGAGAGGCTGACCGCGTACCTGACGAAGACGCCCGCCCCGGACCTGCACCACAAGGCGATGCTCCTCTGGGCCTCGACCAAGCTCGACGGCCTGATGACGGCCGCCGAGAAGAAAGAAACGGTCGCGGCGCTGGCGAAGCTCCAGCACGCGGACGGCGGCTGGTGCCTGCCGTCGCTCGGCACGTACTCGCGGCGGGACAAGTCGCCGAACGACCCGACGGCCGACAGCGACGGGTACGCGACCGGGTTCGTCACGTATGTGTTGAAGCTGGCCGACCCGAACCACGCGGCCATCGCGAAAGGGGCGGCGTGGCTGAAGGCGAACCAGCGGGCGAGCGGCCGGTGGTTCACGCGGTCGTTGAACAACGACAAGGCGCACTACGTCACGAACGCCGGGACGGCGTTCGCGGTGCTGGCCCTCCACGCCTGCGGCGAAACCGTCGCGGGGAAGTGAGGCGAATCTCCGTGGTGGAACCCGGAGCGGGAGCGACGGGGTGTCGGGTGCGTCAACACACCCCGTCGCTCCCCCGCCCGGTTGCCCGGCGGTCGTCCGGCGCAGCCCATCTA